>CAMIYN010000053.1 GCA_946403075.1 uncultured Lachnospiraceae bacterium
GTAAACACTTTTTTAAATAATTCACTTTGTTCTTCTTCACTCATTACTACTATCTCCTTTTAGTTCTTGTAATTTATGTCTACAACAATCAAACGCTACCATTCTTTCTATTGAATGATGTGTCATATAATCAACTTGTTCATTAAGATAATTTCCTAATTCATTTATGATATTATTTAATCTTTCTATTTCTTGTTCTTGTTTCATAATTATTCTTTGAGTTAATATTTGGTCTTTTTCTTGTAATCTCTTTTTATCTATCATTATTATCACTCTTTTCTAATATCTCATAGGTAATACTCCAAGTTGCTCCATTGTTGTAATCAAAATATTTAATTCTAATTTTATTATCTACAATAATAAATTCGCTCAAATAACTTCCTTTTAGTCTATCATTTATTCTTTCTATTAGTAAACTACCATCTATGATTTCTATTTTTTCACTTTTATCATCTGCAAATATATTATCGTATTTTGTTTCATTTTCTTCACTTAACACAGACCACTTATTTATTTCTTTTATTTTGTATGTTTCATAAATATTTATGTCCACTCTTTATCACTTCCTTGTAATATGTTTAATAATTCTTTTTGATATATTTTTCTAAATTCATAATCAAAACAACTTTTGACTTGATTTTCTTCATATTTTTTCATTAATGGAAAACTAATTGTATCACTAGGTTTATGAGTGTTGACATATTGTATTGCTTTGCTGATTTGACTATATTCTTCATTGTGTCTTTCCCATAATTTTTTATTCTCAGTTTCTAAACCACTTACTTTCTTTTGTAAATTAGTTATGTAATCTAATAATTGTTTTATTTGATTTCTGTTTAATTTAAAGTCACTATAATATTTGTAATCTTCTTCATTAAAATATTCTAATTGATTTAATATTTCTTCTATATTCATTATTACTCACCTTTGCTTTCTAAATATGGCTTAATATCATCATAATTTCTTAAAATAAAATCTAATTGTATGTCTTTATTATCTGTAAGGCTCCAATTAAAATTATACATAAATTCATCATCATCATATTCGCTAAAAAGTAAATTGTTCTTTTTCATAAACTTTTGTAAGGATATTAAATAAGGTTTTTAATTATTATTTTCAAGTATTTACCCTTTTTTCAATACTTTTAACTTTTAACATACTTATTCTCCTTTGCTTTGTAGATAATCTATTATTGAATTGATTTTATTACCTATTTCTTTAAAATTACTATCTAATAATCTTCTTTCTTTTGGTGATAAATAAGTAGTTTCTTTTTGTTCCATAAATGTATTTTCTTCACAATAATCTAATTTTTCAGGTATTTCCTTTTCTTCTTCAATTTCTACTTCATCATTTAAAAATCTTAATCCGTGCAGTTCATACAATTCTTCAAACAAATCATCTTTTGTAAATTTATTATTACCACAATCATCAAGATAAAAATAATGATTTGTCCCATCACCTAATTCCCAATCTACTCCTCTACTCATAACTTTTTTTGGTAATTTTTCTCCCTTACTAATCATATTAAATAAGTCAATAATTTTTATCTTCATACTATCCTCCTATTTTATTAAGTATGTATTCGTGTACTTTTTCACTTTGTTTTTCTAATCTGTCTATCTTGTCTTTTAAATTGTTTGTTGTTATCGTTAACGCTAATACCATCGTTGATAATATAAATATTATTATTTTGTTTATTAAATCTATTTTTTCTTCCATAACTTATTCCTTTCAAATAATATATCCATAAGAATTGCTTGTTCTCTTTTTAATATTTTGTTTTCACTTCTTAATTTATTTACTTGTTTTTGTAATTCTAACACTTCCCCTTTTTCTTTAAGCAAATTGTTGTACTTTCCTAATAATTTTTCGTAATCACTCATATTGCTGTACCACCTTTAATAATTTTATACAAAAACTTATCAGTTTTTCTTTATCGTTCTCTTTGTTAAAGTGTGCTTTTATTTTCATTTCAGTTAGTATATCTATTGCGTCTTCCATATTAAACTCCTATTCTTTTCACAAAATCATTATTTTCTCTATGGCTCATATAATAGTCCATTATTTCTCTATAAGCGTTGTCTAGTTCTTCATCACTCATCTCGTAATATACTACACTAGCAATATGCTTTTTATGTAATTTCATACTCATTATATCTATAAAGTCTATCTTTTGACACTTTCTATGATGTTTCTCATACTCATACATATCATTGTTTACTATCTTAAATCTTTGTTTGCATATATCACATTCAGTTATCCATATATCATCCTCTTGCTTTTTTTTAGAAAGATTTTTTGTAAGATGATGTACTTGTGGTGGATTATCATAACTATTTGTAAGATACTTATTAAATTGTTCATTTACTTCATCATTATCATAATCTTTTAGAAACCTGTACCATTCTTGAATTTTTTTATCATCATAAGTAAACATTGTATAATGACTTTTTATTCTATCAAATAAATCTTTAATTTCTCTTGCGTTCATTTTCTTCCATCTCCTTTATTTCTCTTTCCATTCTTTCTTCCCACTCTTGTGCAGTTTCTTTTCTTTTTGTAGGCTTTTCGTTTAGATAACTCTCAAACTTTGTGCCAAATAAGGTTTCAGGTCTTAAATATTTGTTCATCTCGTTATCTAGCCAACTGCTACATTTATTGTCTATTACTTTTTTAAAGTCATCTTTTGTAAAGCCTTCGTTTAGCCTTGCTTGTATTAGGCTTTGTGTCTTACTAGATTTATCTTTGTAGTTAGTATTTGCTTTTAGGTTTAAGTACTCAACTATTTCTTTATATATTTCTTTATTATTTAATATTTTATTATTATTTATTTTATTATTATTATTATATTGTACTTGATTTTCTACCCCTAGAAATTCAACCCCTAGATTTTCTACCCCTTGTTTTTCACCCTCTTGTTTTGGTTTTTCATATATGTCGTATATGTATTCAATTCTTCCACTAGATGTTTCATTTGGTAGTTTTTTCGTAACAATTAAGTATTTAAACCTTTTTAATTCATCAAGAGTTGCCTTTATTGAACATTCATTTTCTTTGTTAATTGCTACTAAACCTTGTATTGAATAATCCCAATTATCAGGTAATGATAACATTTGGCTTAACAATCCTTTGGCTTTCAAACTCATTTGTTTTTCCTTTAAATGATAATTACTCATTGTTATATAATTTTTGTTTTTGTTTACTCTTATAACAGCCATATTATTCTCCTTTTTTTAGTGGTATTAAAACAATCTTATCTTCATATACTTCCATATAAAATTTTCTTCCATACTTTTCTACAAAGAATTTTGGAATAACCATTTTGTTTAATGTTTTATCTACATTTTTTTGAAACTTTAATAATGGTTGTTCATAATACTTTTCAAACAAAACGCTATAATCATCTTTTAATTGATTAAATGCCATTATTTTTTGTTTTTCATTTAATGTTGTAAATTCTTTCTTTTCCATTCTATCCCTCCTAACTATAATACTATTATAATACCAACTTAATTATAAGTCAATACCAATTTCATTTTATAAAAAAAGATTATTCTTCATCAAAATAATCTTCTACTTTTGCATCAGGACTTATGCTTTCTGTTATGTTTTTTGCAAGTAGTGAAGAACATCTTTGTTTTCCATTTAAGATATTTCCTAGATGTACCGAACTACATTCTATTATCTTGTTATCAGTTAAATATTTTAGTGTCCTTCCTTGTAATAATTCTTTCTTTTTGTCCTTTTTAAATATCATTGTCATATTATTCCTCCTTATTAATTTTATCTATTATTTCATTAATCTTTTTTATTATTTCTATTTTTTGCTCATAGTCCATTGCATAACCATCAATAGTAAAATCCCCATCTTCATCATTTACAATATATCCTAATTTCCCTATTTTCTTTTCATCTAATATCTCAATTGTTTCATCAAACATACTACTTTCTAAATAACACACTGCTAAATAATCTTTATAATTTTCATCTTCTTCTTCCATTTCATCTATTCGATAATAAATAAGACTTTCATCTATATCACTTTCTTTTACATAAATCTTTGAAGTACAAGGTGTTAAATGCACTTTTATTTTGTTTGGTATATTCCCTTCTTTAATCATTCCTAATAATTCATAATAACTTATCATTTTAATTCCTCCTTAAATGCCCTTATTTTGCGTTTTCTTCCTTTCTTGATAATTTATACTATCTTTGTTCTAATCTTCGTGTATGCCCCTTTAAAATTAGTTTTAGGGGTATGTTATTGTTTGACCAACTTTTCCCCACACATAGGGCAGTAGTTTATTTTTTTAGAAGCAATTTTATCACTATTAAAAATCCAATCTTTTTTATCATAATAAGTTAAGTTATCGCACCATAAGACTAACTTATCTCTATCAATTTCTAATATTACATCTATTTCATTATTAAGGCTCTTACTTATAATATGTCTATTTGCTTCTTCTTCAAAACTTTTCTTTTTGTTGCAATATTCACACATTACTTATCTCCTCCTACCTTTAACGCACAATATATAAATACTATTCCTACTATTATTAAACCTATTCCTAGCATATTTATTTAATCCCCCTTAACATACTTGAACTCATCAAGTGGAGCATTGTAAAGTTCTTCTAGTTTAACTAACATCCATTGACTTGTACTAAAATTTTTGCATAACTTGTCATATAAATTTTTTGCATATTCATAATCGAAACAATGGAATTTGCTAGGATTTGTATTAGTCCAACCTGTATCTTTAAAATATGGCTTCCAATAATAATTATTAAATTTTAATAAAATTATGTATTTATCTTTCACAATCAATTCTTTCCCTTCTTAAGTGGCTTTATTGCCTCATCTAATACATATAATATTTGGCTATCATATAAGCCAAGTCTATATGTTGCTCTGTATAAGTTTTCTATCATTTCCTGTACTTCTTGCTTATATAGTTTATAAGACTTGCATATATGTTCTCCTTTTGCTTTATCAAGTAGTTTTTCTAATGTATCTCTCATTCGCTTACTAACCTCCAAAAATCTTCTTTTTGGCTTTCCATTAATTTAGGATTATCATATATAGACTTTTTTAAATCACTTTTTTTAACTCTACCTTTTCTATAATAACCTTTAAATCTATCTAGCCATTGTTTCTTAAATAATTCATATTCTTCTTTATTCATAATTTTTAATCTCCTTTAATATGTATTCTATGTTATCTTCTATTGCTAGTTGTAAATAGTTTTTTCTTTCATCATCAGTTATGATCTTGCCATCTTCTCTTGCCATAACCAAACGCCCTGCAACATCTTCTATTAATATCTCGTATAGTTTTGCTTTTTGTTTTAGTTCAACATTTTCTTTTAATAATCTTATTGCTGTTTCTTGATTATCATTTATTTGTTTCATTATCTTTTCGTAATCCATTATATCCTCCCATATTTTTTAAGTATCATTGAGTTAATTGCAAATACACTACAAGCCCCTAGATGTGATACCATAAATAAACTTAAACTATCACACTCACTAGCCATAATACATAGTGCTAGTATATTGATTATTACTAACGCTTTAATTACCCATTTTCTTAATTTCATAATTTCTTATCTCCTCTTTCCCTTACACATAATATACTACACCATATTTTATAAAAAGTCAACAACATTTTATGTTTTTTTAAATTTATTTTATTTTTAATGTAAAATAAAAAAGAGTATTTCTACTCTTTAAAACCTTGCTCGACCATCTTTGCAAGGGTGACTTTGCCTATGCAACCATCTACTTCAAGACCATTTTGCCTTTGAAATTCTTTTACAATAGCAACTGAATAATCCCCAAAATAATCACCTTTTACTTTATTAACAAAGAAATCGTCTATCTTTCTTACATTTTCTCCGCTATCACCTTTTGTAAAGTATCCTCTAGGTGGGAAGAAATCGCTACAAGTGTCAGTATCAGTTGAAATCCATTTTAGTCCACCATTATCCATAACGTGAGTCGTAAACTTTGTATATCTATACATTACTTCTTCTGGTGGTTTGTTATCTCCTACCATTACCCATTTGCCTTTTGAGTTCTTTACCCAATTATCACTATATCCTCTACCTGTGCATATATGTATATGATTAGCAGTTGCTCCATCAGTTCCCTCTAAACAAATAATCTCACCTTTTTTGATTATATCTCCTACTTTTTTATGTTTCTTTATATGAGTATCATCATCATTCCAATGAGTACAAGTCATAAATACATAATCTTTAAAAGTAGGTGTATCGACTTTATGAGTTGATACTAACCATATCGTATTAGTAGAGCAAAACTTAATTGCCGATACTTTCATTTCAGTAGGGCAAAATATAGCACTTCTACCGCCATCTACTCCTGCACAATCTATTGGATAATCTTTTGGCGTTCCTGTATTATGTGGGTGATGAGATGTATTACCATAAGGATTTTGAGTAATACGCATTGTTTCTTGGGGAAAATAAAATTTATCCATATTATTCTCCTTTCTTATAATTATAATTTGATATTCCTGTTATAACACCTAAAAATGTTGATATAGCACTTATTGTTAATACTATTGTTTCAGTATCAAAATCATAAATTTGTCCTAATGTTCCTATTAATGTAATAAGTGCTGGGATAAAGATTATCAATCCCCATTTTAAGATATTATATAATTTGTCATTAAGTTTCATAGTTTTCCCTCCTTAACTAAACTTTCAAATTTATCGTGTATATAAGAATTGCCTTTGTTTTTTATATATTCATCATAATCTTCGTGTGCTAATATCCTTTGCTCTGTTGATAAATTGCCATTTTCTGCTAAATACATAAATGTAGTAAGTTCACTTTTTAATCTACTCATTTTTTCATCTTTTAAATCAACTTTTATTGGCATTAATAAATTACCTACGCCTTTTAAAATTAATTTATACAAAGCAATTACTGCTCCTGCAACAACTGATAATCTTATTATTCCATCAAATATTTGTCCTAATGTTATATTGTCCATATTTTTCTCCTTATTCTTTTGTATTTCCATTTTAACCATCTATATTTCCATTTTTTGCCATTTGCTTTTGCAAATATCATTTCTCGTTCTAGTTCGTATAACTTTATCATATTACTTATACCCTATTACTTTATATATTTTTACATTATTTTCTGGTTGAAAAGATATTGTATCAGTTCCTACTGTTGTATTAATATAAAAACCATAATCGCTTGTTATTGTATAATTATTACTGCTTATGTTAAATTGTATATGTTTATATAATTGTTGCATAGAGTTATTAGAAAAAGCATCTACTGAATATAATGTTTTTAAATTTCCATTTGTAATATCCCAAAATCTAGTTACTTTTAAGTCATTACTAGATTTTCCATAATAAATATCTATATATCTATAATTTGATGGATTATCACTTAAAGTTATATTATTTGTTGCACCACTTGAACTATTATATAAATTATAACCCTTAATTAAATCTCTTATCTCTGCCCTATTTTGTCCATTTCTATCAGCTATTTCCAAAGTACCATTTATTCGTACTTTTCTATCACTTTTTGCAAATGTATATATTCCTACTGCAACATTTTTGTTATCATTTATCTCACCCAATAAATCAGTTACTTTTATATAAAATGTGCCACTTGTTTGGTAATTTATTAAGTTATTTAATGTTAAGTTAGTTATTGTTATTTTATTATTTGTAAATGTATAACTTGATGATGATATTGTAGTCCAATTTGTTCCATCTATTGAATACTTGACAACAGGTGTATTTGTACTTCCATTTATAGAAGAACTATAACAAGTTATATCAGCATTTAAAACTAAATTGCTAGAAGTTTGCGATTGTCTTTTAATAGTCCAATTGTTATATTTAAGTGCCAAATAATCTACAACTGTCTTTGTTGCTGTATAAGGCGTTGATAATCCTCTACTATCAGTTATTACTATGTTAAATGTTCCTGTTGATATATTTGTTATATTTAATACATAGTTATTACCACTTTTTGTTGCTGGGCTATCATTAATCTTAACACTAGATATAGTTGCTCCTTTTAAAGCAGTTGGTGTTATTGTAAATAATAAATCACTTGCATTTTTAATTATCTTATTTGTTGTGCTACCACCTAACAATGAAATAACTTTGCTATCTTGTTCTACTATTGTATAGGTTGCTGTTGGCTCTCCATCTACTATATAAGCCTCACAAGTTAATCTTTGTGTTGCACCTATTTGCGTTGTTTTAGCACTACTTGTATAAGTCTTTAAGTCCAAGAAAAACCTTAAAGGCAGTTGATTTGCATTATTATCCATTGTAAATATTGTATTTAATTCGCTTGTTGTAAATGTTACTTTTGTTCCATCAACTGCGTCATTTATTGTTTTAACCAAAGTTGAATTGTTGTTGTTTCTTACTTCTACTACATTGTAATAACTACTTACATATTTGTTAATAGGTAGTGTAAAAGCGTTTTCTACATTTGCAATACTTAACAATGATGAGTTCCAAGTAGAAGCAACTTTTGGCATTGATACATTACCACTTACACTACAATATCCAGGATCATATTGCGTATAACTAGATTTTGAAGCATAAGCACTAACACTTATACTTGATAAGGTAATAGGTACTTGAAAAGACTTACTTTGTATTAATATTTCTCCACCATTTCTATCAACTGTTGTTGTATTAACTGATTGTCCTGTTAGTGTTTCTTCTCCTACATTTGCTATTGTTATGTTCTTAGTCCAATTGCTAGAATTTGTACGAGTTCCACCATTTACCAAATAAGTGTTTACCATAACTGTAAATGTGTTTCCACTATTTATTGTGTCCCATACTAATACATTAGCATAAAAACTATATCCTCTACCTAAACTACAAGTTCCATTTATTCTTGTTGTTGTCATTGCCATTAATTATCATCTCCTACATAGAAGTCTGCACTCCATAGAAGTTCATCTTCCGTTATTTTTTCAGTTGTATGATAAGCATTTGTTAATTTTTGTGTTTGCATTTCAGGGAACTCTACCAACATTTTTTGCTTGTCAGTATCAAATCCCATAAAGCCCATACGATTATCTCCATCTTTTACTTCAAATGTTTTATTTGTAATTTGTGTATTAAATGTTTCATTATCTTTTGAAGTATTAATTCCATTAATATCTATTGTAACAAGTGAATTAGTTAGTTTTTCAACACCATTTTCTAGTGTTTGATTTATTACATTAATTTGTTGTGATGTACTTGTTTGTAAGTTTTGTACTTGACTAGATAAACTACTTATTGCGTTTCCATTATTGTCTAGTGTTGTTTGTATTTCAGTAACATCTTGCTTAATACTAGCATTTCCTATTTGTATTTGTGCAGTTGTTTCAGTTCTAGTGTAGTAATTGTTTAATTGAGGTTGTCTTACAAATTGACTATTTATAGCAGTATCTCTAACATACTCAATATTCATAATAGGTGTTAAATCGTTTGGCTCTATTGTAATATGTGTCATTTCTTTATATAAAGGTAAAGTCATTAATCTATTAAGTTGTTCTAGCAATGTACCTGTTATTTCAGTATCAGTTGGTTCTTCTAGTACATAATAAACTTTGGTATTATGTGTTGATAACCAAGTTTTAAAAGCACTTGTGGTTGTAATGCTACTATCAGGTGTAAATATATATATTGTTTTTTTGTCTACATTAATATCAAAGCAACCACTATTTACACTATTACCATATCTATAATAATTGCAAAGTCCTTGTCCTCTTACCATTGTTGCTGTTGAGTATATTGTTGCATAAAATCTTGTATGTGAGCTATCATAAGTCCAACTTTCACTACCATTTAGCACTACTTTACCTATCTCTTTATGTAAATACCATCTATTGTCTTGTCTATGTATATAATCTTTGTAGTTTCCTATTTTTAGTAGTTCTATTGGTGTTGTGCCGAAAGGACTATAACTATTTTTCTTATTACCATATTCAATTTGTATACTATCTAATATTTCTTGCAATGTGTGAGATGTATCGTTCATTGCATAGAATTGCCATACAATATATTTTGCGTTTGAATTTGTTGTAATTGTTTTTGGGCTTGTTGATGAATATATACCATCTTCGATTGTTACTCCTACTGCTGGTAATGTTTGTGTTGTTCCTATAGTATTTCTCATAGGACTTGTTGCTAAATGATATAAAGTATAAGTTGTATTAGGTTTACAAGGTATATATAACATTCTTTCGTTGTTATCTGCTGTTATTGTAGTACCATATTTTGCATTTAGTATGTTAGCATTATCTTTATCAAACAAATTCTCAACACCTAGACTTATTAATTGGCTTTGTTCTTGATATGGTTCAAAATCAGTTTTGCTAGAACCCTTTTCAAGCTGTGGGTAAACAGTTAAATTGTTTACTACTTCACCACTATTTACTACTATTCTTGCATTACTCATAGACCTTATTGTATTAATTGTAAATGTTGTTTTATCATCACTATAAGTTCTATAAAAAGCATTATCGCCATTAGCACCATAAGTATTTATACCTAGAAATATATTTGTATTATTAGACCTTAAACTTATAGTATAAGTCCCTTTTTCTATAATAGCATTTTCATCAAATCTCCAATAACCACCACTTATATAAAATATTGTTTGTGCAGTTGCAGTTCCGTTAATAGTAATAGAACCATTACCATTATCAGTAAAAGTTATACCATTTTTTGTTATTGTAGTGTTTTCATAAGGGTATTTAAATAAGTTTTTCCCTACTATCTTTATTGTATTATCTCCACTTACACAATGAATATCTTGTGGATAAACTGGATTAGGACTTGCTCCATTTGTATATGGCTCGTATGTATTATCAGTTATACTTGCTAACCTTATCATTGGGTAAAACTTAACATTGTTTGTAGCATAAAATACACATTGAACTATTATATGGTCGACATTTGCTTTTGTTGTAAACGATACACCACTTCCAGTATCAAAATATTCACTTAATTGAGTATTATTACTATTAAATTCTCTTAATCTTAATCTTGCACTAGCACTATATGCTCCACTTAATATATATTGTGTACTTGCACTTATATCTTGCGTGTTAATTAAGGTTATGTAAGTTGGTGTTCCACTATAAGTTCCACTTGATGTTATATATTGCAATAAGCCATTTTCAAATGTTGGTGTTAGTGTTATTCCTTGACTTGTTTGTGTTGTAAAATTTGATAAATCTAATTTATTCTTCCCTGTTGTACTATCTTGTTCAGTTTGTCCTTCCATAGAAAAGTCTACTAATGGCTCATCTAGGGCGTTGTCTATGTCAAAATATGTTCCACTTAATTTTTGTGTTGGTGATGATAAGTCAGTTTCTATTTCATCTACTTGGCTTACTACTGCATTGATTTGTCCTTGTTGTTTATCTACTATTAGATATGTTTGATTTATTTTTCTATCGGTATCAGTTGCATATTGATATTCAGTTGTTGTTTCTTTTGGTGTATCAGCATAAATTTTTTCACTTGCACCATTTCCTATTATTAAATCGCTATTCAATAAAATTGTATTATAGGTATCTCCAAATGTAGATATTGTAAATAAATCTACTGGCTCTAAATATATAATTCCATAAGTATCTATTTCATAAGAATAATATTCAAATGTTTTTATATAGTTCCACATAGCATTGATAAAATTATCACGCCAATTTAATGATAAAATTTGTAAATCGCTAACTTTAAATTCATGTAGTCCATTTGTAGCAATACTTGTATCATCTTTTCTATATATATTGTCGCTCCCTTCGGCTCTTGAAAATACCAATGAATTAAAAAATACTTTTTCTTTTACTGCTACATTAGTTGATTTCATAAATTGTTCATTTATAGTTTCATTTGTAGTTGTTTTTTGAATTAATGTAGGATTACCTTTATCTACTAAAAACATACAACTTATAGTACATAACTCATCAAGCACATCTCTATATGTAAAGTTTACATTTGAATATACATCTTCTTCAATTATAGAAGTTGAATTTATAAATGTACTTGGTATTCCACTTGTAGACCATCCTAATTTTGTAAATATTGCTACAAACAATTGTCTAACTGTGCAAGGATAAGTTATATCACTTGTTGTAAGAGTATAAGGCACCATACTTTCTACGATTTTGTCGCAACTTGATATTTGATACGAGTTAGTGTCTTTGTTCAAAATTGGCTCGTTTATGGCTTTATAATTGCCAAGTGATACATATTCAAAACTATTGTTAATTAATAACCCAAATTGAGGATTAACAGTTTCTCCTTTATCTATTGGCTCGTTGCTATCTATTTCTACTTGTTTTACTATTGTTTTAAATAAACTTGTATTAAACACTCGTCTTATGTAATTAACTTGTGAAGATGTTAATGTTCTATTTCCTACTATAACTTTGCCATCTATTGTTCTAGGTTTTGTTATTTCAGTTTTAAAATTATTACTTACACTTATCATTATACTCTCCTATCTCTTGCAATAAATGACAAATTAAATGGCTCGGCTAATTGTACTTTCATACAATCATACGCCCAATTTCCTGTATAAGTATTCATTGTATTAAGTCTTTGAAGTTCAGGGTCATAATAAGTAAAACTTTGTATAGAAGAATTAAACAAAGGTGATAGTTCATCAAGTTCTTCTTTATTAAGTGGCTTAAAATAGCATATTATTTTAGGAAATATATCAAAACTTCCTACAACGGATTTAGCAAGATTTCTTCCTGCATCTGCATCCCACTCTTTATTAAATCCAAAATTTGCTTTTGTTAAATATGGTGCTAATTTAAATGTTTTTGTTGTTCCATTTTTTGTATAACTTGCTACAATACTATCTTTATTAATTACCATATTATACTCCCCTTCCATTTGTTAAGAAATTTTGATTATTTTGTATCTTTGTTTGTTCTCTTGCAATTACTCTACTATCT
>CAMIYN010000054.1 GCA_946403075.1 uncultured Lachnospiraceae bacterium
TCGCTGCTATCTCAGTATCCGATGGCTCTGCCTTTGTTACAAAAGCAGAATTTGCGGCTGATTTAAATAACTTATCAAACAGGATGTCTTCCCTTGAAAACTCACTTGATGCAAAAATTGATAGTTTGGTATCTTCATACCTTAGTAGAAATGGTATATGGAATGGGGAAAAACAGACTTTTTTGGATTATACGGAAGAAAAAATTTGGTCTAATATGTGGTGTAATAATTCTACGGGTAATGAAACTATTAAAAATGATTTTGTTTCGGTAGCTAAAATATCTAAATCAGGGCTTGCAAAATTTAATTTTAACATTGTTGGGAGAAATTCTTTCTCAAGTGGTAAGAGTACTCATGCAACATTATTTAATGTCACTTCGTATTATACTGGTTCTAGCCAATCTGCTAAAGGTGTAGTTAATGTGTCATATGAGATTGTAAATAAGGAAAATGAGAATGTATTATTTTCTAATTTGTTTTATACAATTTGTTTTATATCTATAACCAGACAACAAGGGATGACATCATATCTTCCATCATATACATTTGAAAATTTGTTCTTTGTTGAGAAGGATCAAGAATTGGCATTGAGAATGGTAGTAGTAACAGAAGGTGATAATTGGTCGCAAACTATGTTTCAAAAAGATTCTAATTATAAATATATGAATCCAAAACTAAAATTTAATTCTCTTATTATCTATTGATTATAATAATAGAATGTTATAATTTTAAATTTAAGTAAAACGATTGTAATAATTTACGGAAACCTCTAATAATAAACATTTTCAAAATAAAATTTTAAACCCCCTTAATAATAAAGACCCCACAGGAAGCTTTATATAAATTGTTAAGTTTTTTAGAGATTTTATCAATAAACACTCATATAGTAAATGCCAAGTAGAGGATATAGTATCCTCTATTTTTAATATGTATTTTAGTAATTCACATAAATATGGATTTTGTTGTCTTGATAATTGCAATAATTAGGACAATATGATACAATTTTTTTGTGATATAAAATTTATGGGAATTTTTATAATATAAATTTTCAAAATTAAATTTTTAAAAGTGCTGAATAATGGAAGTTCCATAGGAAACCTTAAATAAATAGTTAGGATTTTAGTGATTTCCTTATTTATTAAGTTTTAGTTTAAATTATTGCATTAATTTTGATATTTATAGAATCTTATTAAATATTGACAATTTTTGATATAAGGTTTAAAATAACATATTGAGGATTTTATGAGCTTTTTTAATGATATGGTAAAAAATATAAAGCAGATAGTTATTCCAGACGATGATGATATATTTGTAGATGATGATATGTTTGAAACAGAAAACTCAAACACTGGTTTTAAATTACCAACATTTGCAAAGAAAGATAAGAATTCAAACAAGCAACCTGAATTTTTAACTAAAAATCAAGGACTTGATTTAAATTCTTTTGACTTGAATAATATAAGAAGTGAAAATGTAAATAAAAATATGAAGAATAAAGGACATATTCAAGTATATGTTCCAAAGAATTACGAACAGGCTTTTGAGATAATAAAAAGTGTAAAAGACGGAATAACTGCTATGGTAAATGTTGAAGTTTGTCCTCCACAAGTTTCGCAAAGGATTGTGGATGTAATATCTGGTGCACTTTTTGCACTTGGTGGGCAGTGTAAAAAAATGGGAGAAAAGCAATATATTTTTTCTATGAATGCTGAAATGTCAGGTGCATATGATTATTTGCCAGGACAAGGTATGCAAACAGAAAATTATCAAAATGGATTTAATGCACAGAATCCTTTTTCTTTTATGGACTATAATCAACAACCTATGAATCAAGGTTTTCAAAATAACCAAATGTTTAATCAGCCAATGAATAATCAACCATTTCAAAATAATTCTGCATTTGGTTTTCCTAATAGCACTCTAAACCCTCAAAATGTTAACCCAAATTTTAATCAAAATTCACAAAATGGAAATAATAATCAAGTAAACTTTGATTTTAAAGATTATTATATTCCACCACAAAATCAATTTTAAAAAAAATAATTATGAATAATATAATAAAGAAATATCTTTTATTTTTTTTATTTTGTTTTATATTAGTTTTTTTTGACCAATATTCCAAATTAGCTATTACTGAAAATCTAAGAGATGGAAAGGTTATAACTATTATAAAAGATGTTATAGAAATACTATATGTTGAAAACACTGGTGCTGCTTTTGGGATATTACAGGGGAGACAGTATTTTTTTTATGTGATAACGATAATTGTTTTGTGTCTAATAATTTTTTACATATTTAGATTACCTTTCACACAAAAGTATTTTCCACTTTGGCTATCAATATCAATGCTTTTTTCAGGAACTTTAGGAAATTTTATAGATAGAGTAAAAAATAAATATGTTGTTGATTTTATATATTTTAAGCCGATAGATTTTCCAGTTTTTAATATAGCAGATATTTTAATAACTGCTTCTTGCATACTTTTTATATTATTATTTATGTTTTATTATAAAGAAGATGATTTAAAATTTTTATGGAAATAGTAGTAGATTATTTAAATGCTCAAAAAAGACTTGATGTTTTTTTGTCAGAAAAAACTGAATATAGTAGAAATTTTTTAATAAATAAAATTAAAAGTGGATGTATTAAGGTAGATGATAAAATAATAGATAAAGCTTCATATAAAATCTCTCTTGATTCTATTGTGCAGTTTGATGATTTTAAAAGTGAGACTTTACTTGATGTGAGAGAGGAAAATATTTCACTTGACATATTATATGAAGATTTAGATATATTGATTATAAATAAACCAAGAGGGATGGTGGTGCACCCTGCACCAGGACATAAAAATGGAACTTTGGTAAATGCTATAATGTTTCATTGTAAAAATAATTTGTCTGGGATTAATGGTGTGATAAGACCAGGTATAGTTCATAGGATAGATAAAGACACATCAGGAGTTTTGTGCATTTGCAAAAATGATTTTTCTCATAATAATATATCAAAACAATTTCAAGAACACACTAATATTAGAAAATATGTTGCCATAGTAAAAGGTCTAATAAAAGAAGATGCAGGAACTATAGATAATTTTTTAAATAGAGATAAAAAAAACAGATTGAGAATGGCAGTTTGTGATGTTGGGAAAAGGGCAATAACAAAATATAAAATTATTGAGAGATTCAAAAATCACACATATATAGAATGTGAACTCTTAACTGGTAGAACTCATCAAATAAGAGCACATATGAGACATATAGGTCATCCATTACTTGGAGATTTGTTGTATGGGGGATTTGATGATAAATTTAAAAATTTAGATGGACAGATACTTCATGCTATTTATCTTGAAATAACTCATCCCAAAACTAATGAGAGAATTAGTTTTACTGCTGAAATACCAGAGTATTTTAGAGAAATTTTAAATAAGATTAAAAAAATATAAATTATGAAAACGGAAAAAGATAAAAAATTTAATAAAGACTTTGTTGGCAGTTATATAATTAAAGTAAAAAATTTAAAAGATTATATAAAGAGAAAAGAAGCTATTGCAAAAAAGCCAGTTCATACAACAGTGACATATAAAAAATATATGAGGCTTGCAACAGAGAGTATTACTAAAAATGTAAGTGAAATAATAAATCCTGTGAAATTATTTAACCATGTTAGAAGTATGAAAATAGGACTTACACTTCTTTTTGTTTTATTTATATTAATTTCTGTAGTTGTAATAATAAGTGAGTATATAGAAAAAGATAACTTTAGAGCTATATCCCCATCATATGAAACAGAAATTTTAGATAAGACTGTAGTTGTTGACACTGCAACGAATGAATTAAATTTAGCTCATAAAAATCATTTGATACTTGAAGATACAAATTTAAATATGATAAATATATTTACAGAAGTCCTTGATGATGATGAAAAAAAATATAAAAATTTATCAAAGCCAGAACCTATATATTTAGATACAGAGAACACAAATGAAGAATATTTAAAAGAAAAAGATCCTATGCAGTCGGCAGCGGGGCAAGTATTTACAAAACTTATGAATAAATACAATGCTATAAAAAATTCAATTTATAATCTTGGGGATACAAAGCCTGTAAATATTGTTAGACAATTTCATTATGATGGGTTTTCAATCCTTGGTGATTATAATCCAGAAAATAAATCACATAAGAGAGATAAAAAAAATACTTACTTTATAGAAAATTTTACAAATGTTAATACTTGTTTTTATAATGGTGATGGGGAAGTTATAGAAGAATATAATAATATAAAAGATATAATGAGTATGGCAAGTATTTATACTTATTATCATGATCCATTTGATACAGAAATGTTTTTAAATTATTGTTATGATTTATTTGATAAATCAATAAGTTTCACACCAAAGATTAGCCCTTTATATTTTTGCTCTGGTTGCATGCATGTTGATGACGAAGAACTTATAGAGACATTTAAAAATAAATCTTATAATGCTTATGACACAGAGTTAATAGAACAACAAAAAAAATATGTTGATGTTAAAAAAACTGGAATAGTAAAAAGGATGGATGATAGCAAATATTCAGTGAATAGTGGAAATTATGAAGACTATATTAATTCTATTTTATCTAATGAGAGAAAAGAGTATAAGTATAACTATTGTGCAGGACATATTGATTTAGAAGTTGATGTAAAAACTTTATGTTTTAATGATAAAAAGGGTTTGATCAGTGTTGATGAATATGGGAATAGAGCAAGGTATTGGAATTCCAATTGGAGAGGATGGGATTTATTAAAAAAATCAAAAGTTAATGTCCTTGCAAATAAAGACTGGGAATATGAATATGGATTAAGTATTTCGTATATAAACAAAATGAAACCTCTGTCACAGGAGGAGATAAATTTTTATTTAGATAGATTAGATAAAGATATATCAGATGATAGGTATAAATTAATTAAAACAGCATTAAAATCAGTAGGGAGAATTCCTTATTATTATGCTGGAAAGCCAAAAAGTAGAGGATTTGTAAATAATGAATTTGGTTCGAAAGTTAGACCAGATTATAGAGGAAGAGTTTTAAGTGGACTTGATTGTAGTGGTTGGATAATGTGGGTGTATTGGACTACATTTGATAAGAGAGTTGTAAAAGGGGAAGGAACTATAAATCTTGCATCCGAAGGAACAAAAATTAGGCGATATGAACTACAACCTGGCGACATAATAGTTAGACCAGGGTATGATAGTCATGTTATGATGTTTTTTGAATGGGCTGAAAATGGGCAAATGCGAGTAATTCATGAAAATGGTTCTGTAAATAATGTGAGTGTTGGAGTTGTTGAAGGTTATTTTCCATTTTATCGAAAGATACTAAAAAAATGATATAACTTTAAGTTATACTTACATTTACTTATATAATTTTTAGTTATATAATATATTGACATTTAAAATCATAAATTGTATTATTTTTTTAAATATTTTTTGGAGGAAAACTATATGAAAAAAGTTTTATCGTTATTTACATCATTTACATTGGTATTTTTATTAGTTGCATGTGGCAATGCAGGAGATAGTGTAACTTCTGGAAACAGTGGGAATGACACTTTTAAGATTGGCGGAATTGGACCTGTCACTGGTGCTGCTGCTGTGTATGGTTTGGCAGTAAAAAATGGTGCACAAATTGCAATTGATGAAATTAATGCAAATGGTGGTATTAATGGATATAAAGTTGAATATAGATTTGAAGATGATGAACATGATGTTGAGAAATCTGTAAATGCTTATAATTCATTAAAAGATTGGGGAATGCAAATGTTATCAGGAACAACTACATCTGGACCTTGTATAGCAGTTGCAGAAGAATCTAAGAGAGATAATATGTTTCAATTAACCCCTTCTGGGTCTGCAGTTGAATGCACAAAAAATTCAAATGTATTTAGAGTATGTTTTTCAGACCCTAACCAAGGAATAGGAAGTGTAGATTATATTGATACACATAATTTGGCAAGCAAAGTAGGTATAATTTATGATGCATCAGATGTATATTCTTCTGGAATATATAAAAAATTTATTGAGAATAGTAAGGGGAAAAGTTTTGAAGTTGTTGCAGAAGAGTCTTTTACAAGTGATTCAAAGACAGATTTCACAACTCAACTAAATAAGATGAAGAGTGAAGGAGCTGATTTGGTATTTTTACCTTTCTATTATTCAGAAGCTGCACTTGTGTTAGCACAAGCAAGAGCTATGGATTATCATCCTACATTTTTCTCATGTGATGGAATGGATGGGATTTTGACTCTTGATAATTTTGATGTATCACTTGCAGAAGGTGTAATGCTCTTAACTCCATTTGCTGCTGATGCAACAGATCCAGTCACTACAAATTTTGTAAATGTATATAGACAAAGACATGGAGAAATCCCAAATCAATTTGCAGCAGATTCTTATGATTCTATTTATATCATCAAAAATGCAATTGAAAATGCTTCATTAACTCCTGATATGTCAGTATCTGATTTGTGCAATGGCTTGAAGTCGTCTATGACAAATATAACAGTTGATGGGCTTACAGGTTTGAATATGACTTGGGATAGTAATGGTGAGCCAAATAAGGAGCCAAAAGCAGTTGTAATTAGAGATGGAAAATATGTATTAGCAAATTAATTGTTTTTTAACTTAAAAGTGTCAATTTGTTTGGCACTTTTAAGTTTTTTTATTGTAGGGGCCGTAGTGTCGAATGAAAGAATAATGTAGTGGCGAAGTACCACGAGCCCTAATGCAAGACAGTAGTGTTAGTTGTAGGGGCGAAGCACCACGAGCCCGCAGCAAGATAGTAGTGTTAGTTGTAGTGGCGAAGTACCACGAGCCCGTAGCAAGACAGTAGAGTTAACCGTAGGGTCGAATGAAAGAATAATGTAGGGGAGAAGTATCACGAGCCCGCAGCAAGACAGTAGAGTTAGTTGTAGGGGCGAATGAAAGAATAATGTAGGGGCGAAGCATCGCGAGCCCGTAGCAAGGAAGTAAAGTTAGTTGTAGGGGCGAAGTATCACGAGCCCGATAGTATCTATAAAATCTCAATATAAAATTTTAGGAGAAAAAATGAAGTACATAATTTATTTAGTAAATGGAATAAGCTTAGGTTCAGTATATGCAATTATTGCACTTGGATATACTATGGTGTATGGTATTGCAAAAATGTTAAATTTTGCACATGGCGATGTAATAATGATTGGTGGATACATCTGCTTTTTATTTATGTCAAAATTATCATTTAACCCATATATATCTGTTTTGATAGCAGCAATTGGATGTATGATTGTGGGAGTTTTAATTGAAAGGATTGCATATAAACCACTTAGGGGGGCAAATTCTCTTGCAGTTTTGATAACTGCGATTGGTGTATCATATTTTTTGCAAAATATGGCACTTTTGATATTTGGACCAAATGATAAAATATTTACTTCTGTTATACCAAATTATCCACTAAATTTATTTGATGGGCAGTTAAAAATTTCTCTTGAAAGTATAGTTACTATTATTGTAGGGATAATTGTTATGATTTTACTTACATTATTTATAAATAAAACAAAGATTGGGGTAGCTATGCTTGCTGTTTCAGAAGATAAAGGTGCAAGCACACTTATGGGGATTAATGTAAATAAAACTATTGCACTGACTTTTGCTATAGGTTCTTTTTTAGCAGGTATTGCAGGGGTACTACTTTGTTCGGCATATCCAAGACTTACATTTACTACTGGTGCTATGCCAGGTATAAAAGCATTTGTAGCAGCAGTTATTGGAGGTATTGGTTCAATACCTGGTGCTTTTATAGGTGGGATATTACTTGGAGTTTTGGAAATCGTATCAAAAGCCTACATGTCTGCACAACTTGCAGATTCAATAGTTTTTTCAACATTAATAATAATGTTGCTTGTAAAACCACAAGGTTTACTTGGAAAATTAAATCGTGAGAAGGTGTAGTATGAATAGATTATATAATAAAAAATTTATTGATAAGAGTATAACTTTCTTGATGATTATATTTTTATATGTAATTATAACACTATTTGATAAAAATGTGAGTTCACTACTTAGAGGTTTGCTCGTTCAGTTTTGTGTCTATTCTATAATGGCTGTTTCCCTTAATTTAGTTGTGGGGATTTCTGGAGAATTGAGTTTGGGGCATGTTGGATTTATGTGTATAGGTGCTTTTGTGAGTGCAGGCTTTACAACCTATATGAGAAGTGTTTTAAATGTAGAGAGTATTTTTATTTTTATAATTTCTATTTTCTTGGGGGCATTTGTGACAGCGGTTTTTGGCTTCATAGTAGGGATACCAGTTCTTAGACTTAAAGGAGATTATCTTGCAATTGTCACACTTGCATTTGGTGAAATAATTAAAAATATTTTAAATGCCATATATTTAGGTTTTGATAGTAAAGGGGTACATGTATCATTAAAAAATGAATTACAACTTGGACTTGAGTCTGATGGCTATACTCTTATAAAGGGACCACTTGGGATAACGAGTATACCACATTATTCAAATTTTCTAATAGGAGTTATTTTACTATTGATAGTCATTTTTATTATTTATAATATAATTGACCAAAGGACAGGTAGAGCAATAATGGCACTTCGAGATAATAGAATTGCAGGAGAGAGCATTGGTCTAAATGTCACTAAGTATAAATTAATAGCTTTTACAATTTCATCTGCATTCGCTGGGGTTGCAGGTGTCTTGTATGCACATAATTATAATAATTTAGCAGCAACAGGTGCAAAATTTGGATATAATATGTCTATAATGGTTTTGGTATTTGTAGTTTTAGGCGGTATGGGTAATATTAGAGGTTCAATTATTTCTGCTGTAATATTAACTTTACTACCAGAAGCACTTAGAAGTTTACAGGATTATAGAATGCTTATGTATGCAGTTGTTTTAATAGCAGTAATGATATTTACAAATGCTCCAGCAGCAATTAATTTTAGAAAAAATTTAAAATTTGGGAAGGGAAAACTAAAAGATGAAAGATAATAAAAAAGTAGTATTAAATGTTGAAAGTCTAAGCATATCTTTTGGTGGACTTAAAGCAGTAAGTGATTTTGACATTAAAATATACAAAAATGAGGTGTATGGGCTAATTGGACCAAATGGTGCTGGAAAAACTACCATATTTAATTTGCTTACTGGTGTATATAGACCAGACTCAGGAGAAATTTTATTGGATGGTGAAAACATAGTAGGTAAGGATTGTGTCCAGATAAATAAAATTGGGATTGCGAGAACTTTTCAAAATATAAGATTATTTGGGAAATTGTCAGTTTTAGATAATGTAAAAGTTGCAATGCATGAAAGTTATAAATACAATATCCTTGAAGGAATTTTTAGATTGCCAAATTATTATAAAAAAGAAAAAGACATGGATGAGGAAGCAATAAAATTATTAAAAGTGTTTGGAATAGATGATTTAGCAGATGTTATCTCTACAAATTTACCATATGGCAAACAGAGAAAACTTGAGATAGCAAGGGCTCTTGCTACTAAACCTAAACTTTTGCTTTTAGATGAGCCAGCGGCAGGGATGAACGAAAATGAAACAAAAGAATTGATGAATACAATTTTGAAAGTTCGAGATGAATTTGATATGACTATATTATTAATAGAACACGATATGAAATTAATAAAAGGAATTTGTGAGAGAATTACAGTTTTAAATTTTGGAAGTGTCCTAGCAAGTGGAAATTTGGATGATGTTTTGAATAATGAAGAAGTAATAAAAGCATATCTTGGAGCATAGGGGGGTAAATGTCAATATTAAGTGTAGAAAATTTAAATGTTTATTATGGAGTAATTCATGCCATAAAGGATATAAGTTTTACTGTTGAAAAAGGTGAGATTGTGACCTTGATAGGTGCGAACGGTGCAGGAAAGACCACGATATTACAAACTATTACAGGTTTGGTTCCTATGAAATCAGGTATAGTTCGTTTTGAAGATAATATTATAAATAAGAGTATAGGACATAAATTAGTTTCTATGGGAATAGCACATGTTCCAGAGGGTAGGAGAGTTTTTGCAAATTTAAATGTTTTGCAAAATTTAATGCTTGGAGCATATACAAGAAATTCTAAATCAGAAATTGAGGAAACTTTAAAAACTGTTTTTAAAAAATTTCCAAGGCTTGAAGAGAGAAAAATGCAAATTGCTGGCACCTTGTCAGGTGGTGAACAGCAAATGCTTGCAATGGGTAGGGCACTTATGTCACACCCAAAACTACTTTTAATGGATGAACCATCTATGGGATTATCACCTATATATGTAAATAAAATATTTGAAATAATAGAAGAAGTTCACAAAGAAGGTATTTCAATTCTTTTGGTAGAACAAAATGCAAAAAAGGCATTAAATATTGCAAATAGGGCATATGTTCTTGAAACTGGAAGAATTGTAAAAACTGGAAGTTCTAGTGAACTATCAAATGATCCAATAATCAAAGCTTCGTATTTGGGAGAATAACAATATAGAGAGAAGTGATAAATTGATTTATTTTTATGAAAAAAGTTGAGATATGGACTGATGGCTGTAGCAAGGGAAATCCGGGTGTAGGTGGATTTGGAATAGTTTTAGTTTATAAAGATAGTGATGGAGAGCATATAAAAGAAATAAAGCAAGGATTTAAATTGACTACTAATAATAGAATGGAGTTAATGGCAGGAATAGTTGCATTAAGAGAATTAAAGTATAGTTGTGATGTAACCATTTATTCTGATTCTAAATATGTAGTAGATGCCTTTAATAGTGGTTGGGTAGATAGTTGGGAGAGAGAAAATTTTAGAAAGGGCAAATCAAACGAAGTTAAAAATATTGAATTGTGGAAAGAAATGATACAAGAAGTAAAAAAACATAAAGTGAAGTTTGTATGGGTAAAAGGACATGCTGGGAATATTTATAATGAGAGATGTGATTTACTTGCCAATATGGCACTTGATGGTGAATTAATAGATGATGTTTATTAAAAGATTATAGTGGAATTAGAAACTATAGATAACATATAATGTTAAGTATGTGAATATGATAACAGATTATCTTTTAGGTTTAAAGTGAAAATTCAAAATAGAAGCATACTATTAAGGGTAAATTTATAAATACAATTTTTTATATATTTACATTTAATAAAATGAAATCATAAAATAATGGAGGATAAATAATATGTCAAAGGTTTTGTTGATTAATGGTAGCCCACATGAAAGGGGTTGCACTGCTACTGCATTAGATGAAATGTTAAAAATATTTAATGAAGAGAAAATTGAAACAAAGTTGATACATATTGGTAATAAATCAATAAGAGGTTGTATCGCATGTGGGACATGTAAAAAAAATGGCAAATGTGTTTTTAATGATGATTTAGTAAACGAAGTGGCAAAAATATTTGAAGAGGTAGATGGTTTGGTCGTAGGAAGTCCAGTATACTATGGCTCTCCAAATGGAACAATAATATCATTTTTAGATAGACTGTTTTATAGCACGAATTTTTCAAAACATATGAAGGTAGGAGCAGCAGTTGTAAGTTGTAGAAGAGGTGGGAATACAGCAAGTTTTGATGTGTTAAATAAATATTTTACTATTTCAAGTATGCAAGTTATAGCAAGTACATATTGGAATCAGATTCATGGGTTTACAGAAGAAGATGCGAAAAAAGATTTGGAAGGGTTGCAGACAATGAGAAATCTTGCAAAGAATATGGTTTTTATGATGAGAGCAATTGCTAACGAAAGAAATAACATAGGAGATTATCCAGAACTTGATAAAGGTGCATTTACAAGTTTTTCTGATGGGAAATAATTAAATATAAAATTTTTGTTATTAGGGGTTCCTTAATTCAAAATATAAGTGTAAGAATTAATAAGATATTTATATATTTATAAACTAAAACTTAATATGGTTTTAGTTTTTTTATTTTTAAATTTTTTTATGGGTATGGGGTGGTATGTTAATAGATAGGGCACCCTACGACTAACTCTACTGTCTTGCTACGGGCTCGCGATGCTTCGCCCCTACATTTTTCAGGTTCGCCCTACAAATACACCCGGTATAAAGTCAATATTTCATAGAACTATTAAAG
>CAMIYN010000055.1 GCA_946403075.1 uncultured Lachnospiraceae bacterium
AAGGAGATAACATTTTTTGTGCTATCTCCATTACATTGTTTTCATTAATGAATAATGCATTCTTTCCATCTTGGATATCATATTCATCAAAATATTTAAGATGTCTTGCTACTATTGGAATACCTCTATATAAAGCTTCTTTGATAGTATAAGAATCACCCTCGCTTTTGCTAGGTAAAACAACCCAGTCAGCTAGACATAGAAAGGATCCTACATCTAATCTATTTTTTATATAAATAACATTTTTATTATTAAATATAGGTTGAGATAAATACTGAGCAGTAGTTAAAACAAAGAATAAATAATTTACATTTAAATAATCTAATGCTTTAGTTAATTCAAACATTAGATCTCCACCTTTTTCTTCTGCTAATCTTGTAGGTGCAACTAGAATTAAAGGTTTAGTATCTTCTTCTAGAGTGTATGGATTCCTACAAAGAATAACATTTTTAGACTTCGATAATTTAAAGAAATTATTAAGTATATCTTCTGTTATTGCTAGGTATTGTTTTATTCTATGATCTTGAGGTAATTTTCCTTGACTTGGATGAGTATAATCTGCATGAATTCCCTGATATATACCTCTTTTATCATTAGGTTTTAAGTTTTCTTTCCATATATCTTTAGTTATGAAATCAATTATAGATGTATCATAATTAATAATTGCTACTTCACATTCAATTAATTGATTTGTATGAGTATATACTTTGCAATATTTTTTTATTCTCTTTTTTTGTTCATAATTGATATTTTTACAAACAACAGCAATATCATAATCTTTATATTTTTTGACTAATTCATATACATAAGTTTCTACACCACCAATTGGATGTATTTCTCTAACATAAATGATATTAGCATGTTTTATTATATCCATATAATCACCTATCCAAAAAATCTATCAATATCTGCTTGAGTTGCATCTCTAACATCACTTGATGAATTACTATCTTCAAGATTAGACAATAAAATATTTAATAAAGTTGTAAAAGACATACTCTTCATATCTTCTATTGTTATGTTATGTCTTGCAGCTAATGCAACAACTTCATATTCATCTATTGGATTATCATCTTCGCCTTTATTGGGGATTTGCTTTATTTCCCCCAGATATGGGAGATGATGCTAATTGTATAACTTCGTTAATCCATTTGGAATCTTCTAATAGATTTTCACACTTCTTTAAGAAGTCTTCAAATGAGTTAACTTGACTACTGTTTGATTCTTCAATCATTGTATAAGCTACTTTCAAAATTATTTCCATCATTTCATCTAATACTGATAAAGGTTCTTCTTCACTTTGCTTTTGGAGTGCAGTAAATTTATTTATATCTTCATATAAACTTCTACCAGTATCATTTTTATATTTTAGTTGAGTATATGCACTAGATTGCATAGTATATTCATTGCCACTTATTCTAACTACTTTTTTCATTATATCAGCTCCATTCTTTTTATTATATTTCTATTACTTCAACTGTTTTATATTTGATTTTTACACATAAAAAATAGAATATAAATTTTATTCCTTTTCTTTTGAATCTTCTAAATTCACATGTGTATGTTCCTGTTTGAGGTAATGTGTATGACAGGACACATATTTCTTTCATATTACACTTCTAATAATGGACCACAGTCACAGCAGAATCTGACTCCATCTGCTTCTAGAATCGCTACTCCGTTAGTTAAGTGTCTTGTTGGTAATTTAATACTTACTACAGTAAACACTTTATCACATTTCCAATAGCCACCTTTTTTTATTACTCCATTGTAGTTCTCATTAGAACCATCACTATTACATGTTGCTAATGGACCACATGGAATCCAATCTTCTGGGCCAACTGGATAACCATAGCATACTTTATAGCATCCTAAAGCACCTTTTGGAAATTTACTATTTGGTTTAATAACTTCATCTACTTTGAATACTCCATTAAATTTAACTTTGCTACCTACATGAAGTATTTGGTCTACTACTTCTCCTCCTGAACTTCCATTCAATTTTTCTTGAACTTTATTACAGAAAGTTTCCCAATTATAAGGATTCCCTCTTCTTATATCATAAGGACAATCTTTGCCAGTCCAATGATTATGTTGAAATAAATGACCACTAACATTAGTTATTCCATTTCTTCTTAAAATATCAGCACATAATAAAACAGCATTATCAGTTGCTGCTCTTATATCTCCATCTGCGTTATCACAAATTTCAATGTTAATTGTCTTTCTATTTCCATCACCGTTACCATCCCCTGCACACCATGCAACTTCATTTTCTGGAATACATCTTACTGCATAATCTTTATCAATTACATAATGCCATGATATAAATTTATCTTTCCAGCCGTTTCTTAATAAATTTGCATGAGCTAGAGCATTTGCACCATTAGACCAGTTAGAAGTATTATGAACTGTTATTCCTCTAAAGCCCCATCTACTTTCACCACATCTACAATTATGCCCTAGTGGTGCTAATCTCTCAATTACTTGCATCTTGATCTTCTCCTTTTCCATCTATAGTTTCTGGATCAAAGCCAACTGAATCCATTGGAGCTTCTTTTTGATCTTCTTCTATTTGTTCCTGCGTTAAGATTGTCATTTTTGTTCATCTCCTTTTATTAATTTATTTAAATTGTGAATAATATCGTATGTTCCTCCAGCAACTAAACCAGATAATGCAATTGCTACTTTGAAGTCTTTTGTAATAAAAAATTCAATTATTGCAACAATTAAACCTACTAGTAAATTTTGAATAGGTATAATTCTATTTGATAATTTTGGATTTTTCTTTGAAAAAATACCTAATACAAATGTAACCAATATAGTTACTAAACTTACAATATATTCTAAATCCATATAAACACCTCCTTTGTCATGAACAAACTAGAAGATATAAGGGATGTGATTGCTTATATCCTCTAGGCTGTTCATCACAGCCTTCCTCCCTAAGAATAATTGGAGCTTTGGTGTCTTTATAAACACCACAGAATAGATAAATGGGAGGTTAGTCCATAATTTACCTATTCTGTGCTGTTCATAAACCTCTATGTTTATATTGCCATTTGATTAGTGTTTTTCCTTTTGAATTTTTATCATCACTATGATTTTCCTCAAATTTACTTAATAAATATTCAATTATTTCTCTTTGTTCTTTTGTAGGTTCTGATAATTGCTTATTCACAATTTCAAACATTTTATTTATAGATACATATGTATCAAAATCTTTATATTCTATTATGTGAAGATATTGATGTGCGATTGGCATCAATAATGCTCCATTTTCTATAATCTGTTCTCCC
This sequence comes from uncultured Lachnospiraceae bacterium, assembly GCA_946403075.1. Lineage (GTDB taxonomy): Bacteria > Bacillota > Clostridia > Lachnospirales > Lachnospiraceae > UBA3633. The sequence goes on from CAMIYN010000055.1 coordinate 3,300, forward strand.
CCATTTTCTCTTTTTTTAATGTGATGAAAAGTTAAGTCTTTTTTTACTAATTTATAATTCATCCAATCTAGATCTGAATAAGGTTTATAAATCTTTAACATTTCTTTCGTTATTTCTTTCATAAATTCACCACAAAAAAAGACATTCATTGCTAAATGTCTTATCAATTATTTTTTTCTAGAATAACAATATCATAAACTTAATGGGATTTGTGGGCAACTTTTTGCATTTTAATAAATTTCCTTGCCTTTCTAGCAGCAGTGGTCCTATCACAATTGAGTTTTTTGCCTATGGTAGACCAATCCATCAAATCAAGAAATCTAAGTCTTAAAAGCTGTCTAATTTCACTATCTTCTATTGTTTCTATATACCTTTCAATTTCTAAATATTTTTCTAATGCACTTAATCTAAACTCGAGATATTGTTCAACCAGTTCTGCTTTCTTTTCTTGAATAGATTGCATTTTCTTTGTTGATTTAATAGAGTCATTATATTTTGTGGATCCTACACCATCACCAAATTCAATTATTCTATCTTCTATTATTTTTATTTCTTGTTTTAACCAATAATATTGGCTTAATTCCTTTTCACTCATGTGACTCCTTTCTTTCAACCGAACCTATTCAATACTTAACAAAATGAGATAATTCTGTTAAGTTCATTTTCCCACATACATTGTGGATAATTTTCTTTTATTTATTAAATATTTCTTAATGATTTTCTTCTACCTCTTTTTTTCTTCTACTTTCTTATTTTCATTTTTTTAATTTCCTACTTTTAAAAATAAAAATCTTTTCTAGATTTTAATTGATCTTCATCATCCCAACATATATAAATTAGTGTCACCTGTGGACTGGAATGATTCAACATCTTCTGTAATGTAATTAGATCTTTTGTATTCTCATAGAATGTTCTAGCAAAACATTTTCTTAATGAGTGACATCCTACTAAATACTTAATTCCTAATTCTTTTGTATATTTCTTTATTCTCATCCATGCATTAGTTGAAGTTATTGGTTTATTTGTTCCAACTCTAGATGGAAATAAATATTCTCCCTCATATAAGTTATTCCTGGATATATAATCCATTACATCTTTATACAATTTGGGATTTAATTCCCAATATTGTTCTTTCTTAGTTTTATTCTCTCTGATATACATAATACCTTTAATAAGATTTTCATTTACTTGTAGCTTTAATAGATCATTAATTCTAAATGCTGTGTTTAATCCTAATTTAACTAGTAAATAATCTCTATCATACATTCTTTTTAAGATTTCATTAGGCTCATTATCTCTTTTTTTCTGTAGCATTATCATTAAATTAGATGCATCTTCCTTTTTTAATGGTCTTACAGTAGATCTACCATATTTTATTGGATAATATTTAGACATTTATACATCACCTACCTCTTTTGTATATTTTTTTATAAATAAATAAAACAAATATTCCAAAAATAGAAAGTGGTATTTTGATAATAATCAAAATTATATCCAGAACAATAAAAAGTGGTAATAATATTATCTCAAACAATGCACATATAACTAAAGAATAAAATCCCCCAACCAAATCATCACTATGATCTGTTTTATATCCCTCGGCTATTGTGAATTGTCCTGTATCCATATATTCTTTTAAATCTCTATTAAGCTCTTGAAACAACCATTTCACCACTATTTATCACTTCCTACTAATTTATGTATTTCTTGTAATTTTTCAATATGAGAAAAATCATCATCTTTTAATAATTTATTTATATCTTTTATAATATTATTTAGTCTTTCTATTTCTTTGTCTTTGTTATCTATCAAATCTTGAATAAACTGACAATCGTTAGGATGCATATCACTATAATATAATATATTCCTTAACTTCTCTTGTTCATTCACTCTTTATCACTTCCTATAATTGAACAAGACACATCATCACTTGTTTTTTTAACACTATCATAATCTATTATTATTTCAACATCTTCTTTTGTATAATTTTCCATTTCCAAATTATTAATACCACAGCTACACCAATTCGGCTTTATCTTATTACATTGTTTTAATAATTGTTTTAATGTAATATCTTCTGGTGCTTCTGCAATAAATGAAATATCACAACCTGCTAATTCAAAAATTATTTTATTCACTCTTATCACTTCCTATCTAAAATATCTTTTATATTTTTCATAGCCATTCTAAAACTGCTTATATCATTATGTTCTTTATCATATCCCCAATATTCTATTATTGAGTTTATTTCATTTATGATATTATTTAGTCTTTCTATTTCTTTATCTTTTTCTTTTTGTCTTTCTATATCAGCTAATATTAGATTTGCAATGGTTTCACTTGAATTATTTCTTATTGCATTTATCCACTGTTCTTTTTCAGACACTTTTATCACATCCTCTTTTACTCTTTTCTATCAATAAATCTAAATATACTTTTTGATAATGAAATAAAGGAGTAATTTTATTAACTTTGTCTATAAAAATCTTTATTCTTAAATTCATATGACTCTATATATTTTTTGTATTCCTCTATTGTCATTGTTTATTCTCCCTAAATCAACCCCATATTTTTTAGCAATTCTATATTATCTTTTTTTATTTTTTCTTTTTCATCCAGTTCAATTAATTCTTCTCTATACTTAATTCTTGTTTTCATAATTTCAATAAGTAGTTCTAGAGATTTTAATTTATATTCTTCATCAGTTGTATCAATACTACCTCCGAAAGCTAAAACAATAGGAGCAGCACTTTGCTTAAAATTGATATGAGATGACAGTGTTTCTCTAGCTTCATCCAATAGTTCAAAATCTTCTGTAGATAATGCACTTGTAAGTAAATCTATTTGTTGCATTAAAGGTTGAATAATATCTGCTAGTATTTGAACTTGATTCTTTTTATCCATTATTTATTTCCTCCACACTCAATATTCTTAATACATAGTATATTTCATTTGGTTTTGCTCCCCATTTTGCTTTACCATAATCATAAGCAATTTCACATCTGCATTTAATACTTGGACTGCTTTTTGAATAACCATTTCTAAATATAATTGGTTCACTCAAAGGAACATAGAATCCTGCATTGACACTATATCCTGTATATTTTGCAAATCTCACATCATAATAATGCTTAATTTCTCGATACTCTTCTTTTTTTTCTCCAGATTTAATCATGTCAAACCATTTCTTTTTTATTGGTAATATTAACATAGTATTCATTTCCTCTTTTATAGACTGTCTTCAACTTATAAAACCCTAAAACTCTTACATATCTTTGAATTGTCATAATATCAAATCTTTTACCAAATGTAGGATTTTTAAAATCATCATTAAAATAACGATGATAATTATATGGATTATTAACATTGTTAATTCTTCCACTTCTATATGTGACTATATCTCCAAATTGAATATCATTTATTTTCATTATTCTTCCTCACTTTCTTCCTCATATGAGATTGGAAGTGGTGGATCTAATGCATATAAAATTGATTCAATTGATTCAATACTTTGAACATCTAATCTGTTGTTTTTTATCAAAATTCTTAAATATCTTTTTAAAGTCAAATATCTATCTTCAATAACTTTATATTCAGCTAGAGTTTTTTGATTTAAAACTTCTCCCATTGCATTAATCATCTTCTAGCTCCTCCTGTTCTTCTTTATTATCATTGATCCAATTATTGATAGTTAAATATACATTTTGATTATTTCTTATCACAATATTTGGCATAGCATCTCCAATTCTTTCCATTGTATCTGCTAAATCTTCTAATCCATCTTTTTTTACATTTACATTAATATCTAAATCTTTATTGTTCACTTTTTAAATCCTCCTTTTAATATATCTATCCAAAAACTTAACATACTGGCATCAAAACTATAATCATCATAGTAATTATATTTTTCTAAAGTTTCTTGCATATCATTTACTGCTTTATCTATTTTTTCTTGATATTCTAATACCATATCCCTTAATGTTTCTTTGTCATACTCTAAATTAAAAACTCCATTCTTATGAAATATTTTAGTTTTTTCTATTAAGTATTCTTGAGATTGGTTATAATCACATGTTAATCGGCATGGTCCATTATTTATATAACAATTCTCTTTAGTACAATCCTTATTCAATAAAGGGCAGCAATTATATAAATCTTTTCTAATATCTATTTTTTTCATATTATTTTCTCCTTGATAACATTGATAAAATTATTATTGATATACATATAATTAATGTTATTATTACTGCATCACTCATTTATCATCACTCCCTCCATCAAAACATGTCCAGTATAATTAAACTTCCTTATCCATCTTTTACCTTTTCTTACTTTTCTTATATTAGTTATTTCATGTTTTAATTCAGCTTTAAAACAAACTTCTTTTGAGGCTCCATCTCCATAATCACATCCTAAAATGAAATTGGATTCTGTAGCAGTTTTTTCTAGTTTGCTAAATAGATCAACTGATAAATCTGTTTCTATTGATGATAGTTCTTCTGATGGTTTTAAAAATGAATAATCAAAATCTTGATCTGATTCTATTTTCATTTCCATATCTGAAATAGATTGTATCTCTTTGCCGTCTAAAGTAAGTATCTTTACATTACCTAAACCAAAGTTCATACTTACTCCTTTGGCATTTCATATATTTCGCCTTTATAATATCTATTACCTTCAATATCTTTTCTTTCAATAAAATTTTGTATCTCATCTAATACTTCTAATGCTCTTTCTTTTGTTGTATATATTCCTAATACATAAGTATCAACAATAAAATAGTTTATTTCATTATTTTCATTTCTATCTTCTCTTACAACTAAATCATGCACTTTACTTAAAATTGTTTTATTTTGATTTCTTATCCATAATTCCATTTATTCCACTCCTTTTTTATAAATTCTTAATTCTTTTAATATTTCTTTTTTTAGATTAATCTTTTTTTTATCTCTTTTATTAACTATTTCTAAATCAGACTCTAACTCTTCTATTCTCTGTTTTAATTTTCTGTTTTCAATTAAAAGATCATAATATAATTGCTCATAATCTTTCATTTTTCACCTTGTTCGTTTTATCAATAACTTTAGCAATCAACACTCCTGTTTTAGTTATTTCTTTATCATCAGTTATAAGTTTATTTCTATTTAAGATTAATTCCTCAGAATTAGAAACTAATACTAAATTATTTAGATCCAAATTATTTTTATTACCATCAGCAAATATTATCTTAGATCCTTTAGGTATAGGACCTTTGGCTTTCTCATATATTACTCTATGTAATAGTTGCCATTTATTAGGTTCTTCTACTTTAATTTCGTGATAACCATCAACATTAACCCTTTTACTACCTACTTCTCTATGATTTTGTGGAGTATGACCTTTTTTAAAACAAGTTGTTCTGGCTTTCTCTTGCTGTTCTTTTGTTAAATATTCATCCCATTTTTTACCTTTGTTTGCTGGTGATAATCCTTTTCTAAATTTACCCCTATTTATATCAGTCCTAAGATTTATTCCTTTTCTTCTTTTCAATCTAGCTTTTAGATTGCTGATACTATCATTGTTGGTATTAATATTAAATTTTTCATTTACTAATTTTGCAAGTTCCATGTTATCTTTACCTTGATAATTTTTAAAAATAAAATCTAATATTTCATCTGTATATTTAATTCTTTGAGTCATTATTATTCTCCAATAAGAAAACTTTTTTTGTATCGTTTAAACCTAACTCATCAGCATATTTTTTAGCATCTAAAATAACTTTTGCATTATTAACAATAGATGTGCTTATTCCTGAAATAGCTTTAGCTCTTTTTAATTCTTTGTTTAGATTCTCATCATTATCTAATGTTTCATCATCATTAAGCCTTTCTAGTTCTTCAAATAGATAATTATTTAATGCATTAAGATCATTCTTCATATTTCCAATACCTTTCACATATTGTTGATTGATAAAATTCATTAGGTTCTAATTGATAACATTGATGATCTATCATCATTTCACAAAATTGGATAATGAATCCTAAAGCTATCATTGCTATTGCTACAATAATTAATATCATTGCATCTCTTCTCATAATAATTCCTCCAAATATTCTAATAAATCTAATTTTTCTTTTTCTTTCTTTGAACTTTCTTTTCTTTTTGTTTCTTCTAATTCTCTAGCATTTCTAGATTGTTTTATATAACCTGTCGAAACAGTCTTACCTTTAATAACATCTAATAAATGATCAATTCTCATAATATGATACCTTTTAGTTATCCATTTATCATTGCTGTTAGTTAAATATGGATCTCTCTCTGGCAATAATTCTTTTAGCCTTTCTAGATAATTAATTAAATCTTCTTCTTCAAATGGATCCAACTCTACTATTCTCATTATTACCCTCTTTTTCTTTGATTAATCTTTGATATTTTTTAACTTCTGAATACATTTTTCTTAAATCTATTGCTAATTGATCATTTCTTTTTCTTTCATTATTTACATCTCTTAATAATCGGTAATATTTTCTTTTCCAATAATACTTATTTTTGTCTTTACTTAATTCTCTTTTTAGTTTTTTAATATATTTCTTCAATTTTTCTAATATCTCTTTCATTTGCTTTCTCCAACACCTTTAATTTAAATAAATCTTTTTCTTGATAATATGGAGTACCATGATATAAAGGTAATAATTTCATATGACATTGAAGTAAAATATCATGTGGTACCAAATCCTCAATTATCACTACATCATTCTTTACAGAAAATAGTAATTGCAATTTTCCATAGCACTTTTCAAAATAATAATCTGTTGGTATATCTACAGAGTAGATACCATCTTTTTTTCCTAATTCAGTTAAATTAGGCATAATTTTAAAAGTTAAATATTTATAGGATTTCATAAAATATTTTTTTAATCCTCTTAATTTTTTCTTATAAGTTATTTCATTCAATATAACTATATTCTTTCTAAGCAGCTGCTCGTTAATCATAGTCATTCCACTTATTTTCTACTTGATAAATAATCAGTAATATATAGTTATATTGTTGAACTGTCATATCTGACATATATTTAATATTTAATAAGTTTTTAATACAATCTAGTGGAATATTATAATCATTCATCTTTCTCCAAATTGTATCTAATTGTTCTTTATTTACATATTCAATTCCCATATTTACTCACCTCATCAAATCTTTGAGTTAACTTGTTATATTCATAATGTGTCATCCCCAAAGAACCATTTCTATTTTTTCCAATTAAGAAAGTAATTGGCACTTTATCTTTTGATATATTTTTGTCTTGATTTTCATCATGCATTAAAATTACTGTTGTTGCTGATTGTTCTAATTCTCCAGAATCTTTTAATTCTGATATTTTAGGTAATTGTTTATTATCAGCACTTCTATTTAATTGGCTTACCAAAAAGATAGTACAGTCATAATCAAGTGATATTTGTCTCAATTCTTTTACTATTTCAGTAAGATTTTCATACAATGTAGAATCTTTTTTAGCCTTAATTAATCCAACATGATCTATAAAAACTATTGTGTGTCCTTTTTTTGTTTCATTCATAATCTTTCTTCTAATAGTGGCAACTGTTTGGCCTTGTGAATAAACCTTTATTTTTTTAGATGCCATTAAATCACATGTTTCCTTAATAACATTTTCTTGATAATCAGTTGCTGGATTATCTAAATATTTCATATCTATTTTTGAATTAATTGAAATTAATCTTTGATATAATTGTTTTTCTGCTATTTCCATATTGAAGTATAGACAGTTATATTTATCAGATAAATCTTCTAGGAGATTTAAACAAAATCCACTTTTTCCTAATCCTGTTCTTGCAGCAATAATGACTAGATCATGTTCTTGAATATTTGCTGTGTCGGATAGTTTTTTAAATCTAAAATTAATGTTTTTATTTTTTGAATTAATTAATTGAAATATTTCTTTTCCACTTAACCTATTATCATCAAGCTTTATATTTTGTGATTCTAATGAGTGTATATTTTCTAGTAATTGTTCTTTTGTTATTTGTTGTGATTTGAATTGATTGATTGATAACATCATTTCATTATCAATATATTTGTTGAATAATACTTCTTGAAAATAGTCATAATCA
>CAMIYN010000056.1 GCA_946403075.1 uncultured Lachnospiraceae bacterium
AGAATAAGTACTAATTTAGAAGAATACATAGATAAAAGCGATATCGGGGATGGAGATTGGGTTTTATCTGAAAATATGGATGAAAATGGAAATATAAAATTAGTTCAATTAAAACATATTGGTAGTGGAAATTATATTGATAAATCATATTGTAAAATAAACAATTCTTTTTTTGAACAAAACAAATGTTCAGAGATTAAAGAAGATTATTTATTAATAAATAGATTAGTTTCTGATAAAATGAATGTTTGTATAATGCCTAATATTCAATCTAAATGTATAACATCAGTTGATGTATGCTGGATAAAGCCAAATAAAAGGTATTTAACAAAATATTTAATGTATTATCTAATGGCTCCTTGTTTTCAAAAAGAAATATTGAATTTATGCTCTGGTTCTACAAGAAAAAGAATAAGTAAAAAAAATTTGATTAAAATACCAATGTTAATTCACAGTTTTAAAAATCAAAAAGAAATCGTAAAAAAAATTGATAATATATTTACATTAATAGACAATATGTAATAGGGTAAGATTTATAACTACAACTTATCAATTATCTCAAATATGCTCTTTATTCTTTTTTTAATTTTTACTTGTTCATCAAATGTGTGAATTTTAACTTTTAATGATGCATATTCTGATATCCAAAATCTCTTATGTGTATCAACAATTATATTTATAGTTTGAAGTAAATAATACATATAATCTATGTCAAATTTTGTTTTATCTGATATATGAAGTATTTTCATAGCAGATGATTTAACTTTAAAATTAAAATCTACAAGTCTTGAAGCTGTTGTAAAGTCATCAAAAATTATTACTTTATTCCCTTTATCTGCTTTATATATACCATCTTTTTCATTAGTATAGCCAAGTATAAAAGTTTTTCCAGGTGTCAACACTGGTGTATCAAAGCTGTCATTATAATCTGTGTTTTTCACTATATATGGTGCTGGCTGTTCATATTCTAATATCTCTCCAAGATTTAAATTGTTCTCATAATAAGACTTATAGGAACTACTCTTATTAAATATTACATCAAGTATTCTAAGTTTTGTTTTTTCTTTTATCGTTTTAATATTGCATATTTCATCATTTAGAACATTAATAATAGATATAATTTCATTATATTTATTTATAATATTGATTTGATTATTGCATGGCGCAAGTGGAATAAGAGTTTTGTTTGAATGAATAATAGTGTATGTATCAACAGTAGTTCCTTTAGATGATGTATGTAAAGCATTATATATATAATTACTATCAAAAATTATTTTTATCCAATACGGATTAATACTATATAGATTATGCAAACAAATGATATTCCCATCCTTATAATAAAATGGATTATTGTTTTCAACTACTAAAGTTTTTCCAATAGTGCCAACAGCGGTTATTAGTAAATCATTGATTTTAGGGACACCATATTTATTTTTTATATCATCATAAAAACTTTGACCTATATATAATTCTGATTTAAAAATACCTTTATTTAATAATTCTATATCTCTTGCTCTATAGAAAGGAATTCCTACTTTTTTCCAGTCAGATTTATGTACTCGCTTGCTTGAGCCGATTTCAAAAATATTACCTAACCTTACCCACATCCAACTCCTAGGTATCTCAAACGGTATCTCATCCTGTATACATTTTACTTTCCCATTTACATTCTCATAATAACAATTATCGGAACCTTTAAATATAAAACTATCTTCTTTTGGCTTTTTTATTTTTCCTTCTTTGATTAGTTTTTCCTTCTCTTTTCTTATTTTTTCAATCAAAACAGAAGCTGGTTCATCATTTGGGTCTTGCGGAACCAACTTTCCCCTTATGGCTAAATCAAGCACTCTTTGTTTAAGTTTTTCTATTGTTTTCTCATTATACATATTTATCCGAAAATCTCACTATGAGTCCCTGCTCTATATAAAATTAAAATCAGTTTATCTTTTTCAATTTTATAAACCAATAAAAAATCATTTTCAATATGGCACTCTCTATAATTACTGAAATTACCTACTAACTTATGGTCTTTATATTTTTTATCAAGAGTTTCACCTTTAGAAATACTATTAACAACATTAAAAAGCTCAGTTAAATCCTTATTTTGTTTTTTAAGGTTTTTAATATCTTTTTCAAATTTTTTAGTATAAACTATTTTATATAACATTATACTTATACTCCAAGTGCTTCTTTCAATTCGTCAACATTATTGTAATATTTAGTATTAGGATCATTTAACAACTCTTCACCTTCTATAAATGATTCTATTGTATCATTGTTAGGAATATCAAAAGAATCACTCTTTTCAATGAAAACAATGTACCTTGAAACTTTTTCTAATTTCTTTTCATCTAATTTTTTGATAGCATCAATTGTTTTAACTTGTAAATCGCTCATTTTTTATCCTCCTTATAAATCTTTTAATAATTTCTCTAATTCATTTACTGCAGCTTGTATATTTTTAGATTTTTCTTTTAAGTCTCCCATTAATTCTGCGATTGACCTATCATCATCATTATCGTCATCAGATAACCATTTTAAATCAAGTTTATAGCCATTGTCTTTAATCTCATTTAAAGTGTATTTTCTAAACCTACCATTTGGATTTTTCTTACTATATGTTTCTTTTCTATCTTCAATGTTTTCAGAATTATAACATATTACAAATTCTTTTAGACTTTCTTCTGTCATTGGATTTTGTTTTAATGTGAAGTGAACATTTGTTCTAAAATCATACACCCATACTTCTTTTGTATGCCAATTGTCAGATGGAAGTTTATTATCAAAAAATATAACATTTGCTTTAACACCTGGTTTATAAAATATACCAGTTGGTAGTCTTAAAATAGTATGAAGATTAGTTCTCTTCAATAAATTTTGCCTAACGGTATCTCCAGCACCATCCTCAAATAAGACATTATCAGGAACAACCACTGCAGCTTTTCCAGTAGTTTTCAGTATACTATAAATATGTTGTATAAAATTTAATTGTTTATTTGATGTTGTAGTCCAAAAATCTGCCCTATTATATACTAAATCTTCTTGTTCTTCTTCGCCTTCTTCATTTGTAAATGTAAGTGATGATTTTCTACCAAATGGAGGATTTGCAAGACAGTAATCATATGTCACATTTGGTTTGGTAAGAAGTGAATCTCTTCTATCTATACATACTGTCTTATCATCTATATCGCCAATACCATGAAGGAATAAATTCATAAGACATAATCTATATGTATCCTGTACAAGCTCAACTCCACTAAAAGTTTTATTCTTTAAAAACTTTTTTTCATCTCTTGTTAGATCATAATTATTTGAAATATAATCATAAGCAGATAATAAAAATCCACCAGTGCCACATGCGGGATCCACACATGTTTTTTTAGGCTCAGGTCTTAGACATTTTACCATAGTATTTATAAGTGCTCTTGGAGTAAAATATTGACCTGCACCAGTTTTAGTGTCTTCTGCATATTCTTTAAGTAGTTCTTCATAAATAGCACCTTTTACATCTACTTTTTGAGAAACCCAGTTTTCACTATCTATCATAGTGATAACCCTTTTAAGCAATGCTGGTTTTTTTATTTTATTGTCTGCATCTTGATATATCTCTTTAAGCATTCCATCTTTTTTGCCAAGTGTCTCTAATATATATTTATATTTTTTATCAAGTTTATCCCCAGATAAGCTTTTTAATTCTTCCCAAGTACAATCATTAGGAATAGTAAGTGGTTTATTATATGGCGGTTTTGTATACTCATCTATCATTTTTAAAAATAAAAGATATGTTATCTGTTCAAGATAAGCACCAGCACCAATACCTTCATCTCTTAAAGGATTGGCTAAAGCTTTTACTTTTTTCCCAACTGTTTGAATGCTATCAGACATATTAACTCCTAATTTTAAGCAGCAAGTGCTACATTTATATCATTAATTATATTTTTGTAATTTTCTTTAAATAAGTTATAAAATTGACCTCTACCGCCCATTGCATCAAATGGCGAATAATCTAAATCTTCTTCTTCAATATAAGCATTTGTTATAATATGGTCTCTAATTAATTGAAGCCACAATGTTTGTTCTTCTGTAAACCTATATCCTTGTGTCGAATTTCTTTTAAACATCCATTCTTTAAACTTTTGTTTTGTAATAATATCAAATGGGACTAATCTATCAATCTGACCAAGTTCATACTTAATGATGGATATTATATCCATTAATTTATACTCCATAGGTTTATTAATTTTGCCATTTTCTCTAACATAATAAGCATTCCATAATTTTTCTTTTGTGAAATTGTGTGGTGGTTTACTCATTGTTTCATATAATTCTTCTATCATTTTTCTTGTAATTAGTTTATTTTTGTATTTCTGATTATATATTATATCAAGTGCTTCTATTTCAGTTTTATTATCTTCTATAAACTTCCTGAAATTTGATATATACTCTAATACATTTTTTTCATAATTTTCCGACCAATCACTAAAATCTACTGTGTCAATATTCACATTATCAATAATCTGCTCAGGATTTTGTTTGACCTTCAATATAAATTCTCTAAGTTTTGGATTTGAAAATGGTTTTATAGCAATTTGAATCAAATCATTTTTAATAGCGATAGCCCCTTCACTTTGATTCTCCATTTCATTGTAATTTGACAATTTTGTTTTTTCTTTTACAAAATCTTCATCAAAAGGATTTAATAAATTCTCTACTATTTCATTAATTTTAGCACCATTAGCAATATTAGAAAACTCTTCTTTTTCATCATCAGTCATTATTTTATCAAGTCTCGTAAGTCTTCCTGCAAGTGTAGTTAATATATCTTCATCAGTATTTTTAACAGCAACTTTATCAAGTAATTCTTTTAAAGATATAGAAGGGTTTCTATCAAGTGTTCTATTCTCTGATTTAATAGATTTTGTGACACCTACAGCATCAAATATTACAAAGTGGTCTTTATTTGTTGTTGCTGAAGGAGATACTTTTTTTAACTCTTCTAAATCTATTGTTCTCGTTCCTCTTCCTTTCATCTGCTCATAAAAATTTTTAGAACGAACATCCCTCATAAATAGCAAGCATTCAAGTGGTTTAATATCTGTACCGGTAGCAATCAAATTAACAGTTACAGCTACTCTAAAATTATAATCATTTCTAAATGATTTTATAGCATCATCAGATTTATAATTCTCAACACCTTTTTCACCTTTATAAGTAATTTTTTGACAAAATTCATTCCCCTTCCCAAATTCTTCACGAACAATTTGTATTATATCATCAGCATGACTATCAGACTTTGCAAAAATTAATGTTTTAGGTAACTCTTTTCTTTCAGGATATACCTTAGTTTCTATAGCTTCTTTAAATGCTTTTATTATATTTCTAATTTGAGATGGATTTATAATTTTATCATCAAGTTCATTTCCTTTATATATTATATCTTCATCAAGTTGAGACCATCTTTTTTCTCTTGTTAACCTATCTCTTTTTTCAATTACTCTATTAGTACTTGTTATTGTTGCACCATTTTCACTTATTTCAGTTTTTATAATATATTCATCCTCTCCTACATTTACACCATCAATTATTGCTTGTTCCCTTGTATACTCTGAAACTATATTTTCGTTAAAGTAACCAAAAGTTCTTTTATCAGGTGTAGCTGTAAGACCAATTTGAAAAGCATCAAAATAATCAAGCACTTGTTTCCAAACATTATAAATTGAACGATGACATTCATCTATAAATATAAAATCAAAAAATCCTATTGGATATTTATTATTGAATTTTACATCTGATATAATGTCTGATTCTACAATTTCCTCTTCCATACTTTCATCAAGTTCTTCACCTTTAAGTATAGAGTATAATCTTTGTATAGTACAAATGACAACATTGCTACTTTCTGGTATAAATGATTTCTTAAGTAGTGAAACATTATATAGTTCTGTAAATGTTTTAGTAGAATCATATGGTTTATATGCGGTAAATTCATCCATAGCTTGTTTTCCCAAATTTTTAGTGTCTACTAAAAACAACACTCTTTTAACTTCACAATCTCTTAACAATCTATAAATAGATGTAATTGCAGTATATGTTTTACCACTACCAGTAGCCATTTGAATAAGTGCTTTAGGCTTATTTTGAGAAAAAGAAATCTCTAAATTTTTTATTGCATTTATTTGGCATTTTCTAAAACCTTCTTCTCTTAGAGGCAAAAAACTCTCAATCAAATTATCCCTTAAAGTAATCTTCTTTCTTAACATGTCTGCAAGTTCTATTGGTGTATGAAATGTAAATACTTCTCTTGAACGATAATTATAATCATTATAATCAGTGAATCTCGTTATCTTTCCAGTAGTTTCATATATAAATCTTAAATTAACATCTCTATTTTCAAAATTTTTTGGAATACTATTTTTATATTTATTTGTTTGTTTTTCAGTTTTTGTTATTAATTCTATTCCTTTTTCTAACTTTTTTGCTTCAATAACCCCACATGGTTCTCCATTTATAAAAATCATATAATCAACAGGTCCAGTATTTGTTGGATATTCACGGACTAATACACCAATTCCTGCATCTAAATTGAGCTCATCCATATCCTGAATGATATATCCTACTTCCCTCAATTCATTATCAATTATTTCTCTTCGAACTGTTGATTCATTATTCATAATAACTCCAATTGCAAAACAAGTATATATTTAATTAATAATTAATCTTAATTCTTATATATTAATCTTACATCAAAAAATAAGTCTTCATCAGACTTTTACATATATTATACCATTATTAGCTGTTTTTATTAAGTAAAATCTTGAAATTTTTTAACTGGGTAAATTCTTATTATATAAGTAAATCCATGTTTAATAAATAGTGAGGGTGCTATTTTTTTGCACTACATATTATCTACTATTTTTTTACTCCCCCTCCCCAAAATAATAAAAATCTACCACATACCCTTTTTCATCAAATATCAAATAATTTCCAAAAAAGCTTTTAGATTTTTCAAAAAATTCATTTTCTTCACCATCTACATATTTATTAAAAACTTTATAACAATCATAATTATATATTTTGTATTCTTCACCATTTTTCTTTTTCATTTCTTCTCTTGCTATACTCAAAAAACTTGGAGCAATTCCTATTTTTGCATCTTTTAAAATTTTTATTTTTACATCCTTGTCTACCAAATCTACTCTCCTGTTTTCTCCCTCATAAAAAGCATAATAATCATCATCAAGTGGGAGTAAATAACAAGAATCGGTTATATCGTCTGCATCTATTACTTCTTCTCTTTTATCGTCATTATAAGTAAATCCCATCCCCCCATCATATATCATCATTGTATTTTTATTCTCTATTATATTTTTGTCTTCATTAAATTTTGGATATTGAATCATTATTTTGTCACCATATTCAAGGTTTAAAACTGTCTTTTTTTCTATCTTAACTGGTTTATAAAATATTCCATCAAATTCATAATGATAAGCTTTTTTTTCCATACTATTTAAATCAATTTGGAGAGATAAATTGGTAGTAGTTTCTGCTCCATTTACTACATACATTTTTTCTTTATAATTATTTCCTTTTTCTTTTAAATAATTTAAATATTCTGTTTCATCCATTTTTTCATAACCTTTTCTCGTTGTATCAAAATCTCTCTGCAAATAAGTTTCAATTGTTTTATAATTCATACTTGCTATAGTTTTATCTTCTTCACTCATATAGCTATTATTAATCTCTCTATATAGCTCTTCGTATGCTTTTTCTACAATCTTTATATCTTTTTGCAACAAATAAGCTTTGCTATATACTACTTTTTTATAATTAGGAAATACAAAAATTAATTCTTCTATACTTCTTTCTACTTCATTTGTAGGCTCTATAACTTCTTCTATTTTTTCTGTTTCATATAAAACTACTGTTTCTTGTGGCATTTTTTCTACTCTGTTAAAATCTGTATATTTACAACTTTGTAAATAAAATAGCATTAAACAAAATATTAATATTTTTATTTTTTTCATTTAAGCTCCTTTCCCATATTTTTAGTTAAACTAATTAAAGTTTTCAAAACTTTTTCATAATCCATTCTCTTTGGTCCTACAACTCCAAGCATTCCTTTCATTCCATTTCCAAAATCACAATTTGCTGTCACAACAGAACAATCTTTCATAGAACTTATAGATGATTCTTTACCGATATATATTTTTATTCCAGTCTCTTCTCCTATATTTGTTATAAGATTTGCTAATTCTTCTTTATGTTCAAATGTTTCTACTAGATTTTGCATATTCTCATTATCTGCCAATTCTTTATATTTAAAAAAGTTATTAGCCCCTGATGTATAAATTGAATTTCCTTTATTTTCTTCATCAAATGCATTTTTTATAGTATCTATAATTATTTTAATTTCTTTTTTATTTTCTTTAATTTTATTTATTTCTTTATCAAAATCATCACTATAAATTTCTTTTATCATTTTTCCTGTTAAAATATCATTTATAACTATTGATAAATTTAATATTTCTTTTGAACTTATCTCTTTATTACAATCAACAATATTTGTTTTTACTATATTTCCTTCTACAATTGTCACTACCAATATTTTTTGATCTTCAAGATTTGATAACTGTATATATTTTATTTTATTATTCATTATGTCAGGCCCTGAGATTAGAGCTGCATAATTTGTATTGTTTGCCACTTGTTTCACTACTTCTTTTAGCATATTTTCAAGTCTATCTACCCTATTAAACATTTCTGTTTTTAAATTATCTATTTCTTTTTGTTTTTCAACAATCAAATTATCTACATAAAATCTATATCCTTTATCACTTGGGACTCTCCCTGCAGATGCATGGGGCTGCATTATGTAACCCATTTCTTCAAGGTCACTCATCTCGTTTCTAATTGTGGCAGAACTCAAATTTAAATCATTCATTTTGCTAATTGTTCTTGAACCCACAGGCTCCCCTGTCTCTAAGTATATTTTAATTATATTTTTAAGTATTATTTCTTTTCTCTCATCTAATTCTGATATAGATTTCATATTTTCCTCCCCAAAAAAATAATAGCACTTATGATTTAGTGCTATTATATCATTGTTTTTATATAATATCAATCTGGCAGCTTTTCATCACACTTATTGCTTCTCTATTTTTTTCTATTGTAGTTCCTGCTACACATTTACTATCAACTATAATCTCTATCTCTGGAAAATATGTTTTTAAAAGTATGGCATTTACTATAACACATATATCAGTGCAAAGCCCTATTATTTCAATTTTTTTTACTTCCTTTAAACTTTTTACCTTTTCTACAAAATCTACACTTCCAAAAATTCGTTTTATAAAAATATTTTTTTCATCTATTAAATTTTTTATCTCTTTGTGAATTTTCCAACCATCAGTATTCTCTATACAATGTTTTATTGGCAATTTTTTTCCTTCTGTAGTATCAAGGTAATTTGTCCCATGTGTATCCATCGTTGCATATACATTTTCTTTTTCATAACTTTTTATTTTCTTTATTACATTTTCTACAATATTTTCTGCTTCTCTTGTCCCAAGTGTCCCATTTATAAAATCATTTTGCATATCAACAACAAGTAAAATATTCATATCAATACCTCTTACCAAGCAATTCCTTGCATCAACATGCTTTCTGCCACTTTTTCAAATCCTGCAATGTTTGCTCCCTTTATCAAATCATATCCAAGACCATATTCTCTAGCTGCCTTTTTTGAATTATTATAAATGTCTTTCATTATCTGTTTTAATCTATTATCTACTTCTTCTTTTGTCCAAAATAATTTTTCTGCATTTTGACTCATTTCTAATGCTGACACTGCAACACCTCCTGCATTTACTGCCTTTGATGGTGCTACCAAAATATTTCCATTTTTAAGTATTTCTATTGCTTCATTTGTTGTTGGCATATTTGATACTTCAAAATAATATTTTGCTCCACTATTAATTATTTCTTTCGCTTCCGCATCCCCTACTTCATTTTGTGTTGCTGCTGGCATATATATATCTGCTTTTACTCCCCAAGGTTTTTTCCCTTTATAAAACTCTGCTTTATATTTTTTCGCATAATCTTCCATACTTCCTACATTGTTTACTCTCATATTGTATATATAATCTATTTTTTCATCAGTATTTAATCCATCTTTATCATATACAAAACCATCGCTACCAGAAAATGTTATAACCTTTCCACCAAGTTCTTTTACTTTTTTTGCAATACCCCAAGCAACATTTCCATAACCAGACATTACTATAGTTTTTCCATTTATATCATCATTTTTATCTTTTAAAACTTCACATAAATAATATATTGCACCATACCCTGTTGCCTCTGGTCTAAGAAGTGAGCCACCATAGTTAATCGCCTTTCCACTTAATGCACCGTTAGAATAGCTTCCTGTTATTTTTCTATACTCTCCAAATAAGTATCCTATTTCTCTGCCACCAACTCCAATGTCCCCTGCAGGGCAATCAATATCTGCTCCAATATGTCTATATAATTCTTGCATAAAACTTTGACAAAATCTCATTATCTCTCTATCACTTTTTCCTTTTGGATCAAAATCAGAGCCACCTTTGCCTCCACCTATAGGCATCGTTGTTAAACTATTTTTGAAAATTTGCTCAAAGCCCAAAAATTTAATTATTGACAAATTTACAGTTTTTGAAAATCTAAGTCCTCCTTTATAAGGTCCTATCGCTCCACTAAATTGAACTCTATATCCTCTATTCACATAAATTTTTCCATCATCTGCTTCCCACGGAACTCTAAATTCTATCACTCTTTCTGGTTCAACTATTCTTTCGAGTATTGCTTCTTTTTCATATTCTTTTTTTTCAGAAACAATAGGTTCAAGAGAAGTTAAAACTTCTTCTACCGTTTGCAAAAATTCTTTTTCATTTTTATTTTTTTCTTTTGTTTCATTTAAAACTTTTTCAATATATTTATTCATAAATTTAACCCCCATATATATTGTATATTATTTTTATTTCTTGTCAAATTTTAAAAAAAATATGTTATATTTGCTATAACATAATTATTACAATCTCTAATAATATAATTTTTTAAATTTCAATGGGCTTACTGCGAACGAACATAACTATATTACACTTGGGCTCGCAAAGCTAGCCCCTACGAATAACTTTACTGTTTCACATTTGGGCTCCCAAAGGTGTACAGTATGGTAACATAGTATACAATTAGTCTAAGCACA
>CAMIYN010000057.1 GCA_946403075.1 uncultured Lachnospiraceae bacterium
TTATTTAAAAAAGTGTTTACTAACACATTAATAAAATTAGCAAAAGAACCAGAAGAATTATTTGATAATGATAAGTTACAAAAAAAGTACAATAATTTATTAAGAGAACAAATCAAGTTAAAAAAACAATTACAACAAAAAGAAAACATCATAAAAGAAGCAATAAATTACATAAAAGAAGAAAGTTGGTTTTGTTATAAAGATAATGAAGAAGTTATAGATAGAACACCAGTAAATAAATTATTAGAAATATTAGGAGATAATGATGAATAGAGATGATGTAATAAAGTTCATAGATGGTAAAGTATTTTATTATAGTGATTACATAAATTTCTTATATGAACAACTACAATTAAGAGATGAAATCATAAAAGAAGTAAGAGAATATATAGAAAACAATAAACAATATGCAGAACTAGAAGATTATGAAAAAAACGGAGAATATTATATTGATGAAATAGGGCTTTTACAAATATTAGATAAAGTAGAGGAGAATAAATAATGATTAAAAAATTATTATGTAAATTAGGTTGGCATAGTTGGACTTATATACATTTATACAATGATGGTTGCAGTGAACATGCAAAATGTAAATGGTGTGGCTATGAAGGAATGATTGATAGTCAAGGAAATTTATTTTAGATAAGGAGAATAAATAGATGAAAAAGGTAATACAAACAATAATAGATTTAGGGCTAGCATTTTTATTAATAAAAATATGTGTTGATGATAGTAGTAGTTATGTAGCAGGATTGTGTACTATGCTTATATGGGTTTTAACTGATAAGTTATTTGAGGTGAAATAAAATGAAACAACCTTATATATGGGATTATACCATTAGAGTAAAAACAAAAGAAGGAACATTTGAATATGAAGATAAGTTAGAACATATTGACAAGATAATAGAGAAACACCCTAACTATGAAGAAGTCAATGCAAAGAAGTTGGTAAAGAAATATGGGAAGAAGAAAACACAAAGATAAGATATGCAAAGAGATGGAATACATGGCACAATTTGCCCATAAATGTGATTGTGGGCATTCTATGTATCTATCTCCTGCTCACCCTAAAAGAATATGCAGGTGGTGTGGCAATATGGTGTATTTAGATAAAAAAGAAGAAATAAAAGAAAAATTAAAAATATTATTAAAAAATAAAATAAATGTTGAAAAAACTAAAATAGTATTATATAATATTAATAGAGAGGAGATGAGATGATGAATGAAATTTACATTAAAAAAACTGATTTAAACAAATGGATAGCAAAATATTTTAATGAAGATTTAATATCAGTACAAGACTTATTAGGATGCATAGAAGATTTAGATGGAGATTTAGAAAATCTAAAAGAAAAATTTGAAGATTACAAAGAAAATGTAGAAGAAAATTTTATAAGTAAATGGAGGTAAGAAAATGGAGTTTAGAAAATTAAAAGCAGAAGAAATTGATTGTAGAATATCACAAATAGCAAGTAATTATTGTATGTTATTACTATACAAAGATGCTCGTGTTGATATGAATGTATTAGATGAAACAGTAGGATGTATGAATTGGAAAAAGTCATATTTAAGAGATAATGCGAATTGTGTAGTATCAATATATGATGAAAACAAAAAAGAATGGGTATCAAAGGAAGATACAGGAACTGAAAGTTTTAGTGAAGCCGAGAAAGGTTTAGCAAGTGATAGTTTTAAAAGAGCGTGTTTCAATTGGGGAATAGGTAGAGAGTTATATACAGCACCTAGCATAATAATATTCCCTAGTAAAGAAATGATACCAAAAGGAAAAGAAACAGAGTTTTATCAAAATGAAAAAGGGAAGTATGAAACAAAGACAAGATTTTGGGTAGAATATATCGACTATGACAATAATAGAAACATAAAAGACCTTATCATAAGAGATAATAAAAATCACATAAGATTTAGTCAATTAACAACCGAAACACAAAAACAACTAGAAAAAGACTTAATGACTATGAAAAAACTAATAGAACAAAGAGAAGAAAAAGATGATAAATTTGATAGAGAAAAGTTTTACGAATATTATAAAGCAACAAGTGATAATACAATGCTAATATCACAAATAAAGGATGCAATATCAAAATTGGAGGAGAAAAAATAATATGAAAATTAATTGGTTATATAAAGATGAACTCCACAAAATTTTGACTTTTAATGAAGAAACAGGGAAGTACGAAAAAGAAATTGACCAATTTAAAATAACTATTAATAGTTGGAACAATAAAGTTGAAATTAGGGAAACAAATGGATGTACAAGTTATCTAGTGCCAATTGAACTAATAAAAGCAATAATAGAATTAAATAAAAACATTGGGATTGAATTTGATGAGGAGGAAAAATAATGTTAAATGTAAAAAAAATAAATTATGATGAAGATAGTACAGGCGGATGCGAAACTTGTGATTATGGTAGTTCTTATGTAAATGAAATTGAGATTACATTGGAAGATGGAACTTATACAAATATAAAGGTAGACCAAATGTATGAATACGCTTTAAGTGAAAGTGATTATATGCAATTAATATCGAATAGTAATACATTACAAGACTTTATTATAAATGTAATAAATAAAATAAGAGATAATACTTATCAATCAAATTTAGAATTTCGAGTACATATTGACTATTTAACTATTAAAATAAATGATAAATATGTAGATATATTAAAGACATTTGACAAAGATAAATTGATTTATGAGGAGGAAGAATAATGAACAAAGTATATTTAGCAGGTAGATTAACAAAAAAACCTGAATTAAAGCAAACAAAAAATGGCAAAAATGTAAGTGATTTTTCATTAGCAATAAGTAGAGGAATAAAAGATGAAGATGGAAACGAGCAAGCGGATTTTATAAATTGTAGATGTTGGAATAAAACAGCAGAAAACCTATGCAAATATCAAGACAAAGGCAGTTTTATATTAGTAGAAGGAAACATAAGAGTAGACAAATATACTGATAAAGAAGGCAAATCTAAAACTGCAACCTACATAATGGTAGAAAACATAGAATATACTTCAAAAGCAACTCAAAAGCAAGATACACCACAAAATACAACACAACAAGATACAAATTGGGATAGTGCAAAAGACATTGAAATACCACAAGAGGAACTTCCGTTTTATTAGGAGATAGTATGAATGAAGTTGATTTCTATTTAGTAGATTTAAAAAGTAGATTTGATAAGATAAAACCTAATACTTATTATTTGAGTTATAGTGGGGGGAAAGATAGTCATTTCTTGTATTGGTTTATAAAAGAGTATCTTAAAAGAGATGACATTATGATAGTAGGAATTAACACTTATATGGAACACCATGAAATCTTGCAAAGAATATTAAAGAATTGTGATAAGATTTTAATACCTAAAATGAAACCGTTTGAGATAAAGAAAAAATATGGTATCCCTTGTTTTAGCAAAATACAAGATGATTTTATAGATAGATATCAAAGAGGTTGCAGAACAAAGTCTTTAATCGAAAGAACAGAAAGTAGGAAGTTTGTAGGGAAAGATAATAAAGTACATACATCTTCGTTCTCTCTTAATAAAAAGGCAAGAGAATTATTATTAAGCAATAAATTACATAGGGTAAGCCCTAAATGTTGCTATTATTTAAAAAAGAAAACTGCACACGATTTTGAGAAAGAAAGTGGACTAAAAGCAATACTAGGAGTAAGAGGTGGAGAAGGAGCATTAAGAAGTACACAATATAAGTCTTGTTTTACAAAAGATAAAAAGTTTACTCCTATTCACGATTTATCAGATGAATTACTAAATAAAATTTACGAAAAATATAACATAGAAATACCTAAAGTATATAATTACATAGAAAGAACAGGTTGTATGGGTTGCCCTTATGGGCATTATAAACACGATACTGAAAAGGAATTACAATTGTTGAGCGAAAATCAGTTCAAGTTTGTATGTGAATATTTTAAAGAAAGTTATGAGGTGTTAGGAATAAAACCTTATAGACAATTAACGTTGAAAGGATTGTGATTAAATGGACTTATATGAAGAAATAGAAAGAAAAACAAAAATACTAGACGCTAGTATAAAAGAATTAGCAAAAACAGGTAGAGCGTATGCAGAGGCATATACAAATTATCGTATGGCACTTGCAAAAGAACTTGTTAAATTAAAAGATGAAGGATATGCAATAACACTGGCAGGAGATATAGCAAGAGGAAAGCCTGAAATAGCAAAATTGAAATTTGAAGAAATTGCAAAAGAGGCAGTATATAAAGCAAATCAAGAAACGATAAATGCTATAAAATTAGAATTAAGATTAATAGAAAATCAAATTAGTAGAGAATATGGAAATGATAATTAGGAGGTAAAATGAAAAAGATATTCAATTTTAAAAAGATAGAAGATATAAGTACATTTGATTGGAGAACAAATAAAGAAATAAAAAAACAAATAGAAATTTATAACACACCAAAAATTGCAATATTTAGTTTTATATTTGTATTTATATTGATGACATTATTTAGTAGTTATTCAAAAGTTAATAGTGGAGAAGTTGGATTAAAAGTTAGGTTTGGAAAAATAGTTGACACAAGTTTAAGTGAAGGATTTAATTTTAAATTGCCATATATAGAAAAAGTAGTTAAAGTTAATATTAAAGTGCAAAAAGTAGAATTAGAAACTGAAAGTTCTACAAAAGATTTGCAAACAGTTAATACATTGTTAGCAGTTAATTACAGGGTATCACAAGATAAAGCAGTGCAACTTTACAAAAATGTTGGAAATAATTATGAAGAAACTGTATTAACGCCAGCAATCCAAGAAAGTATTAAAGCAGTAATGAGCAATTATAATGCCGAAGAAACTATAACTTTAAGAAACAAAGTTAGTGATGAATGTTTAGATGAGATACAAACAAAAGTAGAAAAATATGGAATAGTAATAGAAGATTTTAATATGATAGATTTAGATTTTAGCCCAGCATATAGTCAAGCAATAGAAGAAAAACAAGTAGCAGAGCAAAAAGTATTAACTGCAAAGCAAGAACTAGAAAAATCAAAAATTGATAGTGAGAAAAAAGTAATTGAGGCAGAGGCAACTAAAAAAGCAAATGATTTATTAAAGCAAAGTTTAACTGATGAAGTTATTACAAAACAATTTATTGAGAAATGGAATGGCCAATTACCAACAACTTATGCAGGAAATGATATACTTTCAATATTTAATTTAAAATAAGGAGTAAATATGAAAAAAGATGGATTTACATTAATTGAATTATTAGCAACAATTATTGCATTAGGAATATTGATATTGTTATTAACAGGTTGTAATAAACAAATATTAGATTTTGATTATAATTTTGATAAAGTTATTTGCAATTATAATGGAGATAAATTTGAATTAAAAATAGATAAATGGAAAGATTATGATGGAGAACAAATACAAATAAAAAGTGATGGTAAAACATATTTATTAAGTGCAAATAATTGTTATATGGTTGATGAATAGATTTAGTATATTACAAGACAAAAAACAATGTTATGTATGTGGAAGTAGCATAATACATACGCACGAAGTATATTATGGGAAAAATAGAAAAAAATCAATAGAAGATGGATGTTGTGTATATTTATGCCCTAGACATCATAATATGAGCAATGATGGAATACATTTTAACAAAGATTTAGATTTAAAAGTTAAAAAAGAAATGGAGAAAAGATGGTTAGAATATTACAACAAAACAATAGATGATTTTATTAAAAGATATGGGAAAAATTATATTTAAAAACTACTGTTTATCTCCTTTCTTCTTTATATTGCGAGTTTGTAGTAGTGAGTTTGGCAATATTATATTTAAGGAGATGTTATGAAACTATCGCATCATAGCAAAATAAGGTTAAGAGAACGCACAAATCTTAATCATAAAGAACGAAGAAAAATATTTAAGGAAGCACTACAAAATGGATTAAGTCCTGATAAAGTAAAAGATAAAAAAACAAGAGATTATATGAATAGCAAAAATAGATATTGTAAAATTAAATTATATAAAGGGTACATATTCTTATATAGTAAAAATAGTCATCAACTATATACTATGTATGAATTACCTAATGAGGTAGTTGAAAATAAATAAATACTATGGTATAATTAAATTACATTTAGGAAAACTAATAAATCTAGTTTACATTCGGTTGTGGCTGACATCTCAAAGTTAAGTATAATGGAATGGTTTAAGTGGGGAGAACGACTAATACCTAGTCCTATAACGAAGTCGTCTATCGAAAAGCAACGAAAACAATGTAAGTATAGGTTATATTACTAGTATGTTGTGAATGTAGAGTGTTACCTTGTAGGTAGCATTAGGGGAGATATAATTGCAAGGTCTATGGTTGCACATAGGTCGCGTCTAAGTAAGTGTTGGGAGGCAAATAAACAACACATATATTTTCCTTAATGGTGTCTATAAAGGCACAAGTCAAACATAGTTGTTTATAAGTTGTGTACTGGTAATATATAAAAGAGGATACCTAAAAAGGTTGTTTGTGAGAGTAGTAGTAGGGTAAACAAACAGGTTGAAAACTACAAGGATATGCATAATTAACATATCAAACCTTTATATTATCAGTATAGTGCTTATAAAGGCACAAAAAGTTCAGAGATACAAATAACTTCGGTTATGTATCCTAATTACTCTAATAGGAGTAAACCCAAGATTGGCAAAAGCCATCACCCTTATAAAAGACCTAAACAGTCTTTTTTCTTTTTGACAATTTTAAAGACATTTGATATACTAAAAGAGATGAGTATTATGTATAATAAATATAGAAATAAAAAAGTAATTTATGATGGTTTAAAGTTCGATAGTAAAAAAGAAGCAAAAAGATGGAATGAACTCAAATTATTAGAAAAAGCAAATGAAATAACTGAACTAGAAAGACAAAAGAAATTTGAATTGCAACCTAGTTATACAAACAATTTAGGTGAGCATATAAGAGCAATAACATATATAGCAGATTATTTTTATTACGATAAGAAAAAAGGCATATACATAGTAGAAGATGTTAAAGGAATAAAAACTGATGTGTATAAACTTAAAAAGAAACTATTTGAATATGTATATCCTAATTTAATAATAAAAGAAATATAAAGAGGTTTAAATGGTGGATAAAGGATGGAGTTTTAAAGAAAGTTTATTTTTTATTAATTCTATAAAAGAAAATTATAAGGGGTTTATGACCTCTTTTTGTGTGTTTGGAGGCAATAAAGAATATTTTGAAAAAGTATATAACCTAAAAAAAGAAATATATGAATTGAGTTTTGAAGAATGGCGAAAAGATAAATTATGGGAATATCTTAATGATGATATTAGTTATGTAGATTTATGGAGATTTGTGTGATTAGACAACTTTAAAAAAATATGATAAAATTAATAAAGAGGTATTTATGGATAAATTAAAAATAGAATATATAGATATAAATAGTATTAAGCCATATAAAAACAATGCAAAACAACATCCAAAAGAACAAATAGAACAGATAAAGAAATCAATAGAGCAATTTGGTATGGATGACCCAATAGGAATATGGAAAGATGAGATAGTAGAAGGACATGGCAGATTAATTGCTTGTAAAGAGTTAGGCTATAAGGAAGTACCTATTATAAGATTAGACCATTTAACTAATGAAGAACGAAAAGCATATACACTAGCACATAACAAGTTGACTATGAACAGTGATTTTGATTTAGATATATTACAAGAAGAATTACAAAGCATAGAAAATATAGATATGGAAGATTTTGGATTTGATATAGATTTAGGAATAGATGAAGAACAAGAAATAATAGAAGATGAAGTTCCTGATGTACCAGAAGAACCAAAAGCAAAACTAGGAGATATATACCAACTAGGAAATCATAGATTAATGTGTGGAGATAGTACAAAAGAAGAAGATGTTAATAAATTAGTTGGAGAACAAAAGATGGATTTATTAATAACAGACCCACCATATAATGTAGATTACACAGGAAAAACTAAAGAAGCCATGAAAATACAAAACGACAAAATGGAAAATAATATATTTCATGATTTTTTAGTAAAAGTATTTAATAATGCTTATAAAGTTTTAAAAGCGGGGGGGGCATTCTATTGCTGGTATGCTAGTAGAGAAGTTGTTAACTTTCATTCTTCAATAGAACAAAGCGGTTTTACTGTTAAGCAAGAACTTATATGGAATAAAAATTCTATGGTAATGGGTAGACAAGATTACCAATGGAAACATGAACCTTGTTTATATGGTTGGAAAGAAACAGGTTCTCATACATGGTATAGTGATAGAAAACAAACCACAATTATAGATTGGAACAGACCAACAAAAGCCGATTTACATCCAACAATGAAACCTGTAGGACTATTTGATTATCAAATAAAAAATAGTTCTAAAGCAGGGGATAACATCTTGGATTTATTTGGGGGTTCAGGCACAACAATTATGGCTTGTGAACAAAATAATAGAAATGCTTATGTAATGGAGTTTGACCCTAAATATGTAGATGTGATAATAGAAAGATGGGAGAACTTTACAGGAGAAAAAGCAGTAAAGATAAATTAGAAAAGGAGAAAAGAAAATGATAGAAAAAGTAAACCCAAGCCATCCAGATAAAGTGGCTGATAGAATAGCAGGAGCAATAGTTGACTTAGCATATACAAAGCAAGAAAACCCAAAAATAGCAGTAGAAGTATTAATAGGGCATGAACAATGTAGCATTATAATAGAAAGCAGTGTAACTATTGAAAATGACAAGATAAGAGAAATAGTAGATAGAATTACAAATACTAATAATATGTTTTTAATGGTAAAACAAGTAAAACAAGACCAACATTTGGCAGATAACCAAGCAAAAGAAATAAGATGTGGAGATAATGGAATATTCAAAGGTGTACCACTTACTGATAATGAAAAACATATAAGCAGATTAGCAAGAGAAATATACGATGCATTCCCTTATGATGGCAAGTACATACTAACAGATGACAAGTTTATATGTTGCCAAAGTAATGCAACAGATCATGAATTAAAAAAACTAATAGGAGATAGTGAAGATTACATATTTAATCCACTTGGATATTGGACAGGTGGAACTGATGTAGATAGCGGAGCAACTAATCGTAAGTTAGGCAGTGATATGGCTCAAAGCGTAACAGGTGGAGGATTACATGGAAAAGACCTGTCAAAGGCAGATGTAAGCGTTAATATATACGCATTTTTAAAAGCACAAGAAACAGGTAAAGTAGTGGAATTATGTTGTGCTATTGGAGATGACACAATAGATGGTAAACCTTATAGTGAAATAGTAGAAATAGCAAGAGATTACATAAATAAAGTGGGTGGATTTGAAAAGTTTGCCGAGTGGGGATTATTTTAATTAAATCATAAGGAGGTGAAATAGTGGCTATTAAAGGTCAAGAAAACCTTATTCCAATGAATGAGCGAACAAAGGAAGAACAAAAGAAGATAGCGACAATGGGTGGCATTCGTTCTGGTGAAGTTCGTAGAGAAAAAGCCACTATGAAAGCGACACTTGAAATGTTATTAAATGAAAGAAATAAAAATGGTAAAACATATAGAGAACTTGCAACATTAGGATTATTAAAAGGTGCTATAAATGGAAATGCTCAAAATTATCGAACAATACTTGAAACACTTGGCGAATTAAAACAAGGTGAAGAAGATAAGACACAACAAGAATTATCAAAAGTAGAAGAATTACTTAATAAAATAGAGCAAGAGGCAAAAAATGATATTAAGTGATAAACAAAAAGAATTTATAAGAAAAGCAACACATAGATTTAATTTAAAAGTAGGAGCAAGGCGCTGTGGTAAAACTTATCTAGATAATCTTTATATGATACCTAAAAGAATAATGGAACGAAAAGGTTTAGATGGACTATATTGTATATTTGGTGTATCAAAAGGAACAATAGAAAGAAATGTACTACAACCATTAAGACAAATATATGGTAAAAATCTAATAGACACAATAAGTAGTGATAATACAGCAAAGTTATTTGGTGAACAAGTGTATTGTTTAGGATGTGAAAAAGTAAACCAAGTTAGTAAGATACAGGGTACATCAATAAAGTATGCTTATGGTGATGAAATAGCAAAATGGAATGAAGAAGTATTTATAATGATACAAGCGTCATTAGATAAAGATTATTCTTGTTTTGATGGAGCATTAAACCCAGAAAATCAAAACCATTGGTTGAAGAAAAATTTTATAGACCAAATAGAAGAAAAAGGACTTGATGTATATGTACAACACTACACAATATTTGATAATCCATTTTTGAGTAAAGAGTTTGTAGATAACTTATGCAAAGAGTATGCAGGTACTGTCTATTATGATAGATTGATATTAGGACAATGGAAAAATGCAGAAGGAATAATATATCGGCAATTTGCTGATAATCCTAGTTTATATATAAGAGATAATGCAATAGATGATAAGGGTAATAAAATAAACTTTATGATTATATCAATAGGAATAGACTATGGGGCAACTCAAGGCGAAACTGAATTTAAAGCAACAGGAATAACACCTTATTTTAAACAAGTATGGACTATTGATGAAATGAAACTAGCAGGACTACATACACCAGAAGAAATGTACGAAAAGTTTGTTGAATTTTACGATAGAGTAGTAAAAGATTATGGAAAAGTAACACACGCATTTGGCGATTATGGAGCATTAGGTCAAGTAATTACATTTGGGCTTAATAGATACTTGCAACAGCATAATAGACCAATACAAGTACAAGACTGTATAAAAGGTAGAATAGTAGATAGAATAGAACTAGATTGCCATTTATTTGGTCAACAAAGAAGATTTATATTAAGAAAGTGTAAATATTTAATAGAAGCATATAGCGAGGCTTTATGGGATGATAAACACGAAGATGAACGATTAGATGATGGAACAACGCCAATAGATGACCTTGATGCTAGTGAATATAGTATATTCCCATTTTATGATAAACTAATGACTGAAATAAAAGGAGGGTATTGATGAAGTTAGAAGATTATTTAC
>CAMIYN010000058.1 GCA_946403075.1 uncultured Lachnospiraceae bacterium
TCGATTTCTTGTTTTAACGCATCTTCATTTACTGATAATGAGTTAATATCAAAATCATCACCTAATTCTTCATCATCCATATACTTATATAAACCTCTATCAATAATCTCCATTGATTTTTGGATATTACATAATTGGTCTATTTGTAAAAAACTATCTCTATTTAACTCTAGTGTATATTCTACACCATTTAATTCTATTATTTCATTCTTTTTCATAATTATCCTCCCATTATTAATTATTTATCGTTTTTATGCCCTATAGAGACACTTTGGAAAGAAAGTCGATAATTTATACTATTCTAACTAAAAGCGTCTTATATGGCTTTTAAATTGATTATTCTACTACTACTAATATAGTTCTTGTAAATGAAGCATAGCCTGATTTACTAGCAACTAATTTAATAATAGCACTTCCTGATGCAACTGCTGTAATTGTAATTGAGTTTGTAGATGAAGTATAAGCAACTGTAGCAACTCCTGCAGTATCACTTGTAGCAGTGATTGTAGCATCACTTGGGTTAGTTGCTAATGCAATAGTTTTAGTTGAACCTTCACCTGTAGATGTAAGTTTTGCTGTATCATCTATTGCTGAAGTAAATACTACTGTATCTTCAATTAAATCATAACAATTTTCTACATATTCATCAGATGTTTCAGGTGTAATAGTCATTTCACCTTGTTCTAATGAACCTACATCAGTGTTGTTTAATTTATAACTTACTTTTCCTGAATATTTGAATGCTGTCATATCAGGTAAAACTCTTAAGAAATCTACAACTTGACCTTTAACACTTTCTAATACATTGATGTTATCTCTATGTGTAAAGAAAGGTAATGTTTTTTGTGGATTTTCTTGACGACCTTCAACTGAAGTTGCTTGTCTATTACCTATAGCAGTTTTATCTAATTGTGCTGGTGTAGCACCATTTTCACCTGTTCCTGTAACAGGTAAGAATAATGAGTATTTACCATTTGCTTTTTTTGAGTAAATACCAGAGCCTTGATGTTCACTTAATGCTCTATCTTCAATACTATTAAACATATTTTTACCTCCTTATTATGTTTTTTCTATATCTACTTACCAAACCTTGATATTGTATTGTTCTTCTTGTAATATTTTTATCAGCATTTGGTGTAAGTCTACATAAAGTCTTTCTCATTCTTTTGCTTTCAAAAAACTTTATTGTCAAATCAGTTAATTCATCATTAATTTGTTGTGATGCAATAGTAGTATTATCAATGTTTTTATTTTCTGTATATATGTCTATTGTTAAATACATTTCATCGTGTTTTTCAATCATATCTATAGTACAATAATCAGTATCTATAAAATTACTTAATTGGCAAGAAATTATAGGAAATTTTGTCGAAGTGCTTGTATATGTTTTTACAACTCTAGTATCATATCTATTATTGTTTTCTATATATTTTTGATATTCTTTAAATAACTCATTATATATTTCTATCATTTACTAACACCTCCAACACGATATTCTCTAACCCAATCTTTTAATTTTAATTTTATCTCTTCTAATGTGTATCTATATATTTCATAACCTTCAAAACCTTTTGTTATATGAAATGAACCATCTTTATAATATAACCAAGCACCTGTATGTTGCTTAACATTGTATTCCCAAGCATCTTTTTTAGGATGCTCTTGTCCTACAATACCAGTTCCATATTCAAATGCTAATGCTATACTAAATTGACCCCCATAGCCCTCTGTATCAGTTTCTATTGTTGTATCATTATATAAAATAAATCCATCATCTAATTTTCTTATTTGATTATGAGAAATATACTCTAAACTTATAGAACCAACAGGTAATCTTTCCATAGATATTTTATTTACTGTTTCTAAAAATTTATTTTGTATATATTCTTGAAAATCTTTATTTGTTTTTAACAACGCCATTTTTTTTACAAATTCAATGTGTTTTTCTAATTTTTCTAAACCATCTATTTTTGTCTTAACATATAATCCCATTGGTAATCACCAACTTATTTATTTTTCTTTGATGTGAATGATGTAGGTACTTCTACCTTTTTATCTTCAACAAGTACAAATTTGCCTGTTCCTATAAAGTCACCTGCTAGAGATTTTTTAACCTCTTTAATTGCACCTGTCTTTTTATCTTTAATTTTGACCTTATCCATTGTTGTTTTCCTCCTTAATTATTTCTTCTAGAATTACCATTATTTTAGTATTTTGTGGTTTAAATGCTCTTACTATGTAATTAGCATTTGCACCATTTTTAACTTCATTATCAGGTTTAGCATCATATAAGTATGCCAAATCAAATATATTAAACTTATATCTATCTTTAAAATCTATAAGACAACTTACAATGTTGTTTTCAGTTTCACCATAAGTTTGCATATAGGCTTCTAATTGTTTTGTTGTTAATGGTTGATAGTTTACTTTGCCAAAGAAAAATGGTTCGTTGTATGTGACTATTTCGTTGTTATAGTCATCTACTACAACTTCATCTTTCGTAGCGATATACATATCTTTATTCCAATTTTGGAATATGTGACTTTTTGGATTAAATTTCTTCATCTTCATCATCACTTTCTTCAACTATATATCCTACTAAAGGTTCTATTTCTCCTCTTAAATCGTAAGAAATATAACCACTATCTCTAGTCCAACTCAAACCATTCTCACTATAAGATTTAATACCTTCAGTTCCTATACTATTATATATTTCTTCGCAACATCTTAATTGCCAATTATTATATTTTGTTGGTAATTCTAATGTTGAATAATCTTTGTAAGGAAATCTTAAGGAAAGTGCTACATATTTACTATCTTCTAGTAATCTATTTAACACTTTTTCATAAGTTTCATTATCAGTAAAGATATCTTCATCATATTCAATTCTTTCTTTTAATAAATCTAATTGTGTTGCACTTTCCATAATCATTCTCCTTTTCTAATATACTCCCAATACAGTTTTTCACCTGTTTGTGATTTTCCACAACTATAGTAATTATTATTACAACTTTTAACAATAGAACTGCTATAAGTGTTATAATATTCACTTGCTTCTTTTAAAGTTTCAAATTCTTTGCCTGTTGTAATACATCTAACCGCTCTAGCCATCGGATTGTTTTTACCATATTGGTTTATATTTTCTCTTGATTTTTTAATTTTAATTTTAGTTTCTATTGGAAGTTTTTTTCCTGTAAGAGTTTTACTAATTTTTAATTTTGTTTCTTCTTTTAATGGTGCTAATGTTCGCCCTTTTAATCTAGCACCGATTTTTTTCTTTGTTTCCTCAGTGTGATGTTTTCCTAACAAATATTTAGGATTATTCTTACTCATTCGTTCTCTAACTTCTTGAGTAGGTTTACCATTACTGCCACCATCTTGGAGATTATAACCAAAATCAGTATTATTACTCTTATAATAAGAAATCCAATATTTTTCTTTGTTATCTAATTCTTCTTTACTATACGCTATATCAAATTCTTCATCAATATCAAAATTTTCTATACCATATTTTTCTATGGATGATTTTAAATGTAAATTTTTGGTATTTTTAGCCAAATCATAAGAATATCTTTGTTTAAACCCATATTTTCTTATTGTTTGTCCTATATATACTTTACCATTTATTTTATTGGTAATTTTATAAATAATACCATATTTTTGCATTTTATCACCTATCTTTTAAAGTGAGGGAACTTAATGAATTATCCACGGCTGATTACACGAGCAACAGGAATTAATTTGTCATCAACATAAACTTTGTTAGCACCTGTTTTATCATTGTTTGCTAATTCCCAGTTAGAACCTGTAGCAAAGTCACTATTTGTAGGTGAAACTGTACCTGTACCTTTGTAAGAAATTAAAGTAGGTACTACCATTTCTCTTACACGAGTAATTAAGTCAGTTTTACCACCTTTTTCATAAGCATCTCTTGCTAATTCACTTGGTACTTCTGCACCAATGTTTTCATATTCAAAGAAACCTTTTTGGAATACATAAGATGTATAAATATCTCCTGTACTATCAGTTGTTACTGGCATTTCATCATCTACAACTACTAATTTACCATTGAATGTACCAATAGTTAAATCTCTTTCAATTCCTTCAGCATCAGTATATTTTAAGAAGTTAATTAAGTTTAATCCTTCTAAATTAGTTGATACTGCAGAGTGCATAAAGATTACATCTAATTTTGCTTTTTTATCTCCTAATGCTTTTTGAGATGCTTTATTTAAAGTGTCAGCACCTAATTCAGGATTAGCAGTAGCAGTAATATCGTAAGTATGTTTAGAAACGAATTGTCCGTTAACTCCACCTGTCATACCAAATATACCTTCTAAAATTGCTAATACTGTAGATTGTCTTTCTTCATCCCAATATTCATTAACTTCATTTGCTTCAGCCTTGAAGTTAGTACCTGTTATATCACTTGCGAAATCATATTCTCCCCAAGCCTTTGCTCTACCATAACAAATCTTTCTTTGATAGAAAGTATCTCTTTCAGAACCTTTTGGAATATCAGTATTTCCATCATAGTTTACAGGGTTTCCACCTAATCTACCTTTGATTGGTTCAACTACTGCATAACCACCTGATTGTTCACTCATTTTTGCTTTGTATTTGTTTACTACATTAAATAATGCGTTTTTAATTAATGAATTTTCTTTTGTACTTGGTAATGTTCTACGATAAGTTTCAAATACTTCTTCATTAAATATCTTATCTCTAAATTTTTCCATTTTTATCTCTCCTTCTTTTATTTAATTAATTTAGATTATCTAATCCGTTTGGATTTTCATTCATCCACTTAATTTGTTCTTCAGCACTCATATTGCCAAATTTATCAAGTGTCATTCCTTCATTTTGATTAACATTTGATATACTAGGAGTTAAATCTATATTAATTAGACTTTCTTTTGTTTCTTTTGCAACATTTTCTTTTTGACTATCAAATTTTGCTTTTAATTTGTTAGCACTAGAAATTGTTTTGTCAGCATCATCACTTACAACTAATGAAATTAATTCATCATCTAAATCAAGCCCTGCTAATATTTCTTTTGCTTTTGCAGTATTAACAATTATTCTTGATTGCTTAAGATTATTTTCAATCTCTTTTTTTTGTGCTTCAAGTTTTTCTTGTTCACTCATATTAGCCTTGTTAATTTCATCTAATTGTTTTTTGATTTCATCATAATCACTATATTTATTTGCAGTTGCAGTTAATGAATTAATTTGTTCTTCTAATTCTTTAACTTTAGCATTTTCATCTAAATGCCAACTATTTAATAAATTAGTAATTTGCTCTTCTGTCGCTTCCTCTCCTAATATTTTTCTTGCTTTCTCTCTATCCATATCTTTCTCCTCCTTAACGAATAGTTGTTATCGGACAACTAACAAACCTATTAGAGATATATATGTATAACATTCGTAAGCAATCCAAATGTTATATCTTTGTTTGGTGTCCTTGTAAGAGTTGCACTTACCTAAACTACTAGGACATATTCAAGAGCATTATTGATTTTGCTCTTGTAATTCTTGTGTATCTTCTATAACATTATTTTGTTCATTTACATTATTTGTATTATTATTTCTATTATCTATTTCTTGTTCTAACAATGCTTTTTGTTTTATATATGCTTCTTGTAATCTAGTAACTGATACTGGGTCACTAAATAGTCCTACAACAGCATTTGCAACTTGTGGTGGTATATTAACAGTTTGCATATTCATCAATGCTTGTGTTTTAACAAGTAAGTTATCACTTAAATCTCTACTAAATTTAATATCAATATCACTTACTTTTAAATTTTTAATACCACTATTTTTAGCATTCTTACATATTCTTAATATTACTTTAAGTGCATTTCTATCACATTTCTTAAATGCTTTTTCTTCGTTTTCAACTCTAACACTAGCACTTGTAAAACCTTGTCCTGTTAATACGGCTTTACCTGTTTCAGCATTACTTATTGTTCCATTTTGTGTTGCTTCAGGTACACTTAATATTGAATGTAAAGCACTTAATTTTCTTAAATAGAATATTTGTGTATCAAGTGATTTAAGTCTTGATTGTAATAATTCAACTGATGCTTTCTTTTGGTCAGTTGATTTTATTGATACTGCACCAAATTTTTTAATTGCTTCCATACCTTGTTGATTTACTTCTGCATTTGTAAATACCATTATAGAGTTTACAAATCCTTCAATATCATCTTCATCAAGATTTTCTACATAGTTTAAATCATCAAATATATCTTTGCATATTTCTAATAAACTCATTCTTTTTCTATTGAAATAATATTCAGTTATTAAATGTATATTTTGAATTATAGGTTTTCTATCAATTATTCTTAAATTGCCTAATTTATCATCTATTGTATATTGCATATTTCTTGTATATACTGTGTATTCATTGTATTGCTTTGGTGTAGGTTCAGGCTTACCTGTTTTAGGATTTACTTCTTGAACTATATATTGTTTACTTGTTACAACAAATGCAAGTAATTGTTCTTTTGATATAGAACTTGAATATACAACTTCGGTATTTAACATATCTAAATTTATTGTATCAAATGGGGCTTCATCATCTTCAGTTACAACGCTATAATTATTGTATCTAAATGCTCTACCTACTGCAAATATATCTTCATATAAGTCTTGGTCTTTTTGGTCTTTATCTTCATAAACATTGTATTTATTTAATTGTGCTATTTCTTCATTAGCAACATTATCTAATGGTGCATATTGAATAGGCTTACCTAGCAAAAATGCTTTTTTCCAATCCATAAATGCAAACGCCCAGTTTTCCACACTTTTATGATTTATTTCAGTTCTTGTAAGTTTTTCTTTATATTTTATATCTTGGTCACCGTATAGATAATTGTATAAATATTCACTTTCTGCACTATTAGTATTGTGATTATCTATACTATTTTTTAAAATATCTAATACTTTAGCATCTTTTTGTTCTTGTGTTCCTGAAAGAAGTTGTTTTTCAGTATAGTTAGCATAACAAGTGGTTCTACCATAAGTTTTCATTTAATCAACTCCTCATCTACACTATAAATATACAATACTTTACACTTTTTGTCAAATTTACACAAAAAATTAGACAGTTACTTTACATAAACTGTCTAACAAAATCTAAAGGTTCAGCAATTTGTGGCTGACTATTTTCTTCTATAATTTCACTAGCAAACAATGCACAAGCATCAGGTGCATCATCATTAGGATTTGTACCTGTAGCATTATAAGAAGTCAAATTATCCATAAATGCACCTATGTTAGTATTAATTCCAAACATAGTTTTTTGTGGAAATACTAATTGTTTTTTTATAATATGTTTTTCGTTTTCTATTCTAGTTGCTTTAGGCATTGTATTATATTTTTCTAATATTTCACAATAACCTATTCCGTGAGCATTTAACATTTTTTCTATATTTTGTTTTAATTCACTTGTAACATTACTTTCTATAACAAGTGTATTTATATGATGTTCTACTATTTTTTCTACTATATCAGCATACATATCTTTTGTTGCTGTCCTAGTAAACAAACAATCTTTTAAATAATATTCATTCATACCATCATTTTGAACTTTTTTAAATATAGGCATTGCAAAAAAGTCTTTCCCACTTTTTCTAGTAGCATCTATTACTGCATCAGTACCAACAAAATCACTTTGTGGTATTTCAGTATATGTTCTTAATTTTTCATAACTAAATCCTAATGCGTCAGGATTTGTTGGAATTTGTTGAAAGTTTGTTTGCCATAAATACTCTTCCATATTTGCTTTTTCTTTTAATAATTCTTCTGTAGATTTTAACTCTGGGCAAGTGCTTTCACCTGTTTCATAATCTAATGCTGGCACTTGAATAATAGCACAACTTCCATCTTCACTTACCCAAGTATATGGATATTTAGGATGCTTTACAAATTTATGTTCTTTTTTTAGTTGTTGTATTTTTTGGTCAATATAATCTCCACTACTCCATAAAGTTCCTGTAATACATACTTTAGGAGGTTTATTTTGAACATAACGCTTTTCCCATACAGTTATAGATTTATTATAATAATATTCATTTAAAGCCTTATTCATTGCTTCTTTATAATCAGGATAAAGGTCATCTATATGTATTGATTTACTAGCACGAGAACCAACTACATTGGCTTGGGTAGTTTTAGCGTAATAACTAAATTGCATTTTACAATCTTTTAGTTTCCATTTTTCATCAGTTTCTTTAAGAAAATAATCCTTATTTTCTTCATCCCATTTTAAATTAGGGAAAACTTCACCAAATTGTTCACTTTTCATTTCATCTATAACGGTTCTACTACCACTCTTTACGACATCATCATTTGAACATAGAGACAAAAACGTACCTGTATCATCTATACCAAATCCCCACGCTTCACTTATTTTTTTAGGGAATGTCTTACCATAACCACTTGGTGCATTAAATATTAATGTTTTAAATTCAGGATTACATTCTAATTCTTGTAAATAATGTATGTATCCTACCAATATGTTATATCTTGGTTCAAAGAATTTATCTTTTTCAGGTTCATCCCATTCACGATATACCATATAATGTTCTAAAGATACTCTAGCACCTAATTTATAAGCATACTTAAGATGTTTTTCGTATTCTACTCTATGGTTAATATTTGTATCAACTCTAACTAGCAAATCCAATAATGGTATATATTTTTTTACAACTAATTCTCCACAGGCTTTTACATTTTTCTCAAAATTAGTAAATAAAGCATATAAATCTTTCATCATTTCAAATATTTCTTCAAAACTTATTTTTTTACCATAAGAATATTTAAAATTTTGTTCTAATATTGTTAATAT
Source organism: uncultured Lachnospiraceae bacterium (assembly GCA_946403075.1). Classification (GTDB taxonomy): domain Bacteria; phylum Bacillota; class Clostridia; order Lachnospirales; family Lachnospiraceae; genus UBA3633. The sequence goes on from CAMIYN010000058.1 coordinate 8,858, forward strand.
TTTAACAATAGTTTCGTATATTTCTTTACTATTCATTATTATTTGCCCTTCTTTTTAGTAAAATTGCTATAATTTGCTAATCTCTCATTAATTTTATCTAAATCAACATCTATAGTTTTAACGCTTATATTTACATTTGGCTGTATTTTTTCAGTAATTTCATTTTGAGATTTCATTTTAAATATTGTACTTCTTTCTCTAACAACACCCATTTGTGACATTGTTATGTTTTCATCACCTATTTGGTCATAAATTTTTTCAGCAACAACTCTCATACTATAATCTTCACTACTTTTATATCTTCTCAATGTATTTAATGTAATGGATGATAGTTTGCAAAAAGAAGTTAAAGATGGTGGAAAATATCCAATATTTTCATTTATTTCAGCAATTAAATAGCAATAGTAGTCATAGATTAATCCTAATTTTTCAGGACTATAAATTGGTTCAACTGATGATAAATTGGAAACAGGTTTTAAAAAATAATTACTTATTACTAATGGATTTATTTTAATTCCATATTCAATGGGGTTACCGTCTCTATCCCATTTTACTGCTTCTTTATGTTTTTCAGCATATTCAATCATTTCTTGCACTATTTTTTCTTTTTGTTGTTCTATATATACAGGCATTTCGTTTATCTTGTCATCAATATAATTTTGCTCTAACTCTTTTAATTTTTGTTTATTAGATGTCATAATTTCTTTATTTCTCATTGTATTTCTCCTTATATCTAAATTTATATCCTTTTGCTGATGCATTTGGTTCTTTTAATACTCTTGTAATATTACTAGCATAAATACCAAGTTCTTTACTTGCTGATACAGTACTATCAAATTCTTTGATAAAATTCATATTTTTATCAAAGCATAATATTGGTATCCTATTCTTTTTTGCCGTTTTTTCTATAGCATCACTACTTTGCTTTTTCCCCAAATGAGCAATACGAAGTTTGTTTTTTGCTTC
>CAMIYN010000059.1 GCA_946403075.1 uncultured Lachnospiraceae bacterium
TTTTCATAGCCATTATTTATAGCCCATTCGTAGAAAGGCAAAAAGTTATCTTTCCATTCGTCACATACACAAATGCCTTTACCACCATACCAACAATATGTTTTGTTATTTTTGTTATAGCATCTGCTCTTCATACCCTTCCATATTTTGTATAGTCTTTTGAAAGTAGCATCGTGTTCAACTTTATATCGCATATTATTGCATCCACAAGAAGTTGAACGGCCTGTTACTAATGTTTGTGATTTTCTTGTAACTGTTTTCCCACATTCGCATCGACATAGCCAAAAACTTTTCCCTAAATACTCAAGAACTTCCAATTTACCAATTTTTTGACCTGTCAGGTCTTTAAAGTTTTTAGGATTTTTGTTTTTAGTGCTACATTCGCGACAAGATTTTATGCCCCCTTGTCTTAAATTACACCCATTATAGTAACTTATATTACCACATTCGCATTGGCATTTCCATTTCTTTTTTTCTTTATCGTATCCTAACACGGTATATTTCCCAAATTTATTACCTGTTTCATCTATACGTTTCATTTTACTTCCCTCTTTTCATTTTCATCTTATCTTTTATTTTTAATTCTTTTTCTATATGGCTGTATATAAATTCTATTTCATTCCACACACCATATTTTAGATATTTAGTTTTTAAACTAAGTTCTTTTTCTTTTTTTATAAAATCATCAAGTTCTTTTTTCTTCTTTTTAGTTAAAATTATTATTTGCATTTTATCCCTCTTTTTTTGTCATTTCTTTAACAAAATAATTTGCTTCTTCTTCGCTAATATTATTAAATATATATGGTTCTTCTTCGTTTCTTAACCACACTTTTAATAATCTTGCATAGCAATTATACTGCATTTTTACAATTTCACTAATTCTAAATATATAATCTTCAATTTCTATAAAATCCATTTTACATTCCTCTTTTCCTCATACCACTCTTCAACTTCTTTTATAAATTCTTTACTTGGCTGACATTTAGCCCCATTCTCTATCATATTAATTATGGCTTTATAAACGTATGCTAATTCAATATTCACTCTTTCTTTAGTAAATCCCTCATAACCTAAGTCGTTTAAACCATTTTCTATGTTATACAAACCCCATTTACAATAAAAATATATATTTTTAATCATTTCTTTCTTTTTCATCCTACATACCTCCTAGTATTGCATTTGCCACATTATATTCAGTTTTATTGTTGTACCATTCAAAATGATATGAACCAGTTTGCCTTAATTGTCCATTGCAAACTCTTGTTATAGAACTTCTTTCTAAACCCATATCTAAAGCACATTGTCTTGCACTGCTATATATTTTATCAGTTTCTATACAAATTACACTTTTTGCATTCTTACTATTTTTTATCATCTTAAATATAGCATCCTTTGAGTGTTTGCTACCTATCTTTGCTTCACTTATTTTTCTTTTGGTTTGTGTGGAAAGGTGTTTACCAATTCTTGGGCTTGGTTTTCCTTTATGACTTTTAGATAGTTTTTCTTTAATTTCATCTCCCATAGGTAATCCCTTGTTCCAAGCCTGTTTTCCTTTTAAAGATAATGATAATTTTAACTTTGTTTCAATGGGCATAGGTAGCCCTTTATTCCAAGCCTTATTGCCTTTACAATTTTCACTAATTTTCTTTCGTGTTTCCAACGAAACAAAATGACCTATCTTTGCTTCACTTATTTTTCTTTTGGTTTCTTGGCTACATTTTCCTTTGTGATTGCCACCATTAGAAATGTTATATCCATACTCTTTTTGGTTTGATTTATATTGAGCAATAAGTTCAATTTCTTTTTGCTCGGCTTCTTTTTTTGTTAAATGTTCATATAATATTTCGTGTTTTACGTTTTCCCAACCATATTTTTGTATAGCATTTTTCATTCTAGGGCATCCCCTATATTTATCATTCCATCTCTCAATCGGTTTACGATATGTTATTCCTATATATACCTTGTTATTTGGAAATATATGCTTATATACAGTATAATTGTTTTCCATAAAGCCTCCTAATTAAATATAGCATCACTGACTATATATTCATTTTTATTATTGTTTCTAGTTATTGCATTAATATATCTTGTTGTTGTAACACTTGATTTGTGATGTAAAACTTGTTGTATTGATTGTATGTCAGCACCATTTTGATACATTATTGTAGCACTTGTTCTTCTCATTGAGTGTAGTGAAAATGTATCGCTGTCTAATCCAAATCTTTTAAAGATGTTCTTGATTATCTTTCTTAAAGATGTTGTAGATAATCCTTGACCATAATTTTCAGGACTTGTTGATACAAATATATATCCTTTTGTTCTATCGCCTATGTAGTTTTTTATGTCTTTAATTACCTGATGAGATAATTTAACATATTCATCTTTATCATCGTGCTTTTTACATTGAACCCACAAGACTATTTCTCCGTTGTATTCTTGTATATCTTCTATTTTTGCTCTCGAAACTTCAATGCCTCTTAAACCTGTAGATAATAGTAATGAAAATAAACATTTTTCTCTACTATCCTTTAATTCGTTGTATATTAATTTTGCTTGTTCCTGATTTAATATTTGTTTTTTAGGAATTGACGAATATTTTGCCCCTTTTAAATCAACTGCTATGTTGTCATACAAATTATGTATCTCTAAATACTTAAATAAAGCCTTTACAGCGACCATATAGGCATTTGTAGTATTACTACTATAGTTTGCTCTTAAGTAATCTCTAAAGGCTATTAAATCGTTTCTAGTAGGCTGTTTAATATCTTTATCTTTTAGATAATTTATCAAACAATCAATTCCACATTTGTAAGCCTTTAATGTTTTATCATCTACATCAAGATAGTCTATAAAACTTTCTTGAAACCCTTGTAGGGTAGAGAGTGTTAATACACTCTCATTTCCTTTTAAAACTATGTTATTCATAATTACATCCCCTTATAAACCTCTAATCTTAATTTCTTTTTGTATTGCATCCAAGTATATGCTTTCTTGTATATTTAATTCATATCTTCTGTTGTAATAATATCTATGTGCGTTTAATAATTCTTTGTTGGTTAACTCTTTCAATTCTTCTATTGCTTTTTTGGTTTCGTTTTTCATTTTACTTCCTCCTTATACCAATAACCATATACGCATCTTTGACCATCTCTTGAACAATCGTAAGTATCGTATAACACCCCATCTTTCACACAAGTTAAGTGTTTTGATAATCTTACTATTAATGTTCCTTTAGGTAATTCATCTTCAGCTAAATGTGTCATACAACCACAACCTATGTGCATTGTTGGATGCCATTTCCAACCTAATATATTTTCTATAATTTCTTTTTCAGTATATTTATAACATCCTGTTCTAGCGTTTGATGTTCCTTTTTTTCTTTTCCCTGTTTTTTCTCTTTTGCTAATCTCGTTGATTAAATCATATATCTTCTTGTAATCTTCTCCTGTAGCATTACATATTGCTCGACATACACAATCTCCTGTACGTCCTTTAAAGTATTTACTTCTTCCCCCATCGTCATAAACGAAATTCATTTCTTTTCCTCTCTTTCTAAAACCATTGTATCATTCGTTTTTACTTATTTACTACTTTTGAGTAAATTTCTTAAATAAATTTTAAACTTTTATCACCTCCACTATAAATATCTTACCACAAAAATAAGATAATGTCAACACATTATCTTACACTTTGTTAATTTTCTTTCTTTTTTGTAGTCTTTTTAGTAGATTTTTTCTTTGTTTTCTTTTCTTTTTCTTCTTTTTCTAGTTCTATAATTGCTTCTTCTACAGCCTTATTAATAGCATCTAAAAATTCATTTATATTTTTTTGTTTTTTTCTATTTTCAAATGGTCTTTTTATTAAATCAACTATTATACTTGCTATTATTATTATTCCACATATTACTAATAATATTTTTAACATTCCCCATAAAAATCCTAATACCATTTTATCACCACCAATCAATCAAGGAAATTTTCATCAATATCTACTATTTCATTTTCATCTAAATTGTCTCTAAATTCATCATAAGCATTTTGTTTTGCTCTTTCTTCATCTTCTACAGTTTCGAAATTAGTAACCATATAATAAATTATTGGATGATATTCGTCTGCTTTATTCTTTCTATAATTTTCGTAGGCTTCTTTAATTATAATATCAGTTTGATTAGGTAAACTTACACCTTTTTTAAATTGTAGGTCTATATAATATTTATCCACTTGATTATCATAATTCTTTTGAGTTACTTGAATACTATAGAAATCTTTATCATTGTATGTTTTTTTCCATACACGATATTTTTTACCTGCTTCTAGTTTGTGAAATATTTTATCTTCTTTCATCTAGTCATCCTCCTTAATATACATAAACTCATCTTTAGAATATATATTTTCTAATTTTACAAGCATCCATTGGCTAGTATTAAAGTTTTTGCATACCTTATCGTATAAATTCTTTGCATATTCATAATCAAAGCAATGGACTTTATCTCCACTATGGAAGTATGGTTTCCATTGCTGATTATAAAACTTTAAAAATATAGTCCATTTATCTTTCAAGTTTGTCATACCACTCATTAAATCTCTTATGATATTCTTCACGAAGATTTTTAATTTCTTCAAGTTCTTTAGAAACATCATCTTTATTTTCTTTATTAAATATTTCTCTTTGTTTTTTATTTAAAGCATTAAGAAGATGTGTTGTTTCAAGTGTAGATATATCTATTTGTTCATTTGAACTATTTGTATAATATTTTTTATTCTCCATCTCTGTTCAACTCCTTTTCGAGATTAGTTAATTTTCTCTTGAGATTTGCTTTTTCTTTCTTTAAAGTATCTCTTTCTTTTGTTGTCTTTTCTAATTGATAATCTACATCTTCTAAATCAACTGTTAATCTTGCACATTTTTCTTTGTATAATTTTGCTTCTTTTTGATATTCAACATTTTGTTTAGATAAATTACTATTTTGAGTAATTAACATTTTTCTATTTTCTAATTCGTTTAAATATAACTTTTTATAATTTTTAAATAATTTCATATTAGTTCTCCTTTTAATCTATTTCTTTATAATTGTATGAACTTTGATGTAATTTTATATATTCACTATTACTTCCCATATTTTCAATTAGGAAATCATTACATTGTGTATCGCTTAAATGTACTCTAGGTACTCTATGCAAGTAATACAACTTATTTTCATTATCGCCATTATCTATACATTCTTGTATATGCTGGTTTAATAATTCTTCATTGTAGTTGCTTTCTATCAAATATAAATCATAATTTTTTGCTTTAATATGGTCAACACTTGCTGTATCTATTATATATACGCCTTTTTTGCCATTTAATTCCCATTTAAGAGCATAATTTGTTGTGTCGTGATGTAATTCTTCTAATTTGACTTTTAATAGCCCCAAATCGTATTTTTTACCACTTTTTAGTACATATATGTTTTTCTTATTAATTCCACATTCAACTAATTTTTCTACTACAATATTACTACCTGTTAGAAACTTAATTGTGGGATAGTTATATGCTATCTTCTTAATTGTGTTAGGTAGAAGATGGTCTTGATGGATGTGTGAAATAAATATTAATTTAACTTTTGTTAAGTATTGTTTAATTTTACTGTAAGAAACCCCGACATCCAAAACCAAAAAATCTTCAACTACAATACAATTACCCTTTGATGATGATGAAATTATATTATATTTCATATCTAAATATATAACCTCTTATTATACCATTTTTTCTACAACATTGAGATATACCAGATTGTGAAATTCCAGTAATTCGACTTGCCTCTCCAGTACTTCTAAATGTAGCAATTTTATTCATCTCCAAATCGTATTGAACCGTTTTCTTTGATGTTACATTTAACATATGTTCTACATTCCTAGCACCATTTTGCCAAGAATGTTTTTGATTTTCTGCATTAGTACACCATTCAAGATTGTCAACTTTTGGGTTTTGTTTATTTAAGTCCTTGTGGTTTACTTGTGGCAAATTATTTGGATTAGGTATAAATGCTTGTGCTACTGCTCTATGGCAAGTTAAATATTTATCAAATAAATGAACAGTTAAATAACCTTTACGATTATATGATACTTTCATAATTCTAGGTATTATAGGATGTGCTGAACATTTTATAAAACTTTTGTATCTCCCATAGTTACTAACTTGATATTTTCCTTCATATCCAACTATATCTCTAAATTCTTCATTTAGTAATGGTGTTAAATCAAACCATCTTTCACTATTTACTTCTACTTCTTCATACATATAATCACCCTATGTATCTAAATTATCCTTTTCATCATCGCCAAGAACCCATCTTAAAGTTCCTAAAACACCATTATAAAAACCACAATCCCAATTATCATATTCTTGAACTTCGGGATATTTTCCTAAAACATTTTTTATTGCTTCTTTTCTTCGCTTTTCAATGTTTTTATCTTTACAAGGATGGCTTCTCATATACCACACTTTATCAAATGCTTCATCTAAATATTCTAATATTTCTTTTCTATTTCTTTTTAAATAAACCATATTCCCCTCCTATTCTATTTCATCTAAATTATGAACCTCTTTTGGTTGTTCTTGAACTTCAAATGTAATTACATCTTCTTGATTATCAACATAATCTCTACTACCATCATCATTTATAACAGCCATATCACCATCATACGCTTGTTGAAGTTCTATAGACATTATGCCCCAGCGTGAGATTAATTGTCTTAATAAAGTTTTAAATGCCATACTAGTGAAATCTTTTGACCAAAATGTATAAGATGTTCCATTTTTCTTATCAGACCTGTATCCATTAGAATATTCCATAGCGTGTTCTTCCATTTGTTTTTGAGTTTTATAAATAGTTTTTGTAAAACCATTTGTAAGTGTAAAACTTGCCATATATCCAATAATTTTCTTTTCTTCTCTTATATCATCATCTTCTATAAATTCAAATGTAGGGTTTCCTGTTAATCTATCTCTACCTTTATATTCCCCTTCACGGATTTCCATTACATTTATATCTTTATATTGCCCTGACCTCATTGCTAACTCTAGGTAGCCCTTATAGCCAAGTATAAACTGTGCCACCATACCTCTATTTTTATCTTTAAATGGCACTAAATACATTCTTCCAAGTGTAGGACTTGGACTTAATGATAATGCTTCACCTAGCAATGCACCACTTAAGATACTAGCATTATCACATTCTTTTAACATAGGATTAGCATTTACTGCTGATACTATACTAGAAATAAATCTAGCACCTCTTTTTTCATCACCAAGTATATCATTAACTTTCTTTTGTACTACATTTGATGTCATAAATGAAGTAAATCCTATTTGATTACTTCCTTTTGATTTAGTAATTTCATTAGTCATAATTTATTTCCTCCTTCTTCATAAATTCTCTAACTTTTAATACATTTTCTTTTGTATCAGTTATTGTAAAAGTAACAGTTATTAATTCGTCATCTTCAATTATTTCTTTAGGTGTTATTATCTCATTTACTTTTTCAACAATTTCTGCTTCATCATTAATTTGTAATTGCACTTCTTCTTGTTGTTTTTTTATTTCTTCTAGTTGTTTACATCTTGTAATAATATCTAATTTGGCTTTAGAAAAATCAAATCCATTTTTGTTATATTCTAAAAGAATTTCATCTTTATGTTCTTCTAACTCAATAAGTTTTAAATCATTAGCAACTTTTTCTATAAATGCTAATGCTTGTTCTTTTAAAGACTTCATACTAGCACTTAATGTAATATTAAGACCTATTTGTTCAAATTCAATATGTATTTTATTTGCTTCGCAATGTTGTTTAACAAATTCTCTTAATTCATCTTCTTTTTCTTGCTTTAATTGATTTTCTACATTATCAATTTTTTGTTTAAGTTCAGCATCGGCATTTTTATAAAGATTACTTACATTTTCTTTATAAATTTCTTCAAACTCATCGTATTTTGCCATAATTGCTGACTTTACTTGTTTTCTTTGAGTTTCTAGTTCATTAAACTCTTTATTTAATTCTGCTCTTACTGTTTTAACATCTTTTACAGTATCTTCGTTTACAACTAAACTATTTGCTCTATCAACTTTTTCTTTTATCTCGACCGATAATTGTTCTAAATGATATTTTATAATAGGCAGTTGTTCTAAAGTAATTAATTCATTATTCATTTTATTTCTCCTATTCTTCTTCTATTGTTATATCTTCGATAGAAACATAAGTTTCCTTATAATCACTTATATTGTTTTCTATATAATCATAAATTTCTTCATCAGTGTATGTTGATAAAAATTCATCATCAAATTCGTAAGTTACAACAGCATATCCTTTTACTCTTTTTATTTTTTCTTCAGGTGGGCAAGGATATGTTCCACCTGCAAAACTATCTCCATCTGGCATATTATTCTTCCACCCTTTCAAAATAATCATCTATTTCAGCGTTGCTATCAATAAATTTAGTTATACAATAAGCAACTAATTTAGAACATTTGACTTTTCCATTTAAAACTTTTCTTAATGTATCAGGATGTAATCCTATTTGATTTGCTACCTTAACCTTGTTGTATTCATCTAATAAACCAATTTCTTTTACTTTATACATTTACTTCACCACCTTACATTATACATTATACACCTATTAGTGTAGATTGTCAATCTACCTTAATCTAAAATATCATTGTTTTCTAAACTTTCTTTATACTTGTCTATATATTTTTTTTCTTCAGCAGTTCCATTTTCATACGCTAAATTGATTGCTTTTTCATATAATTTATCAAACTTTTCATCAGATAATTCTTCAATATCTTTTCTTGGAAGTTCTTGATTTCTATATTTTCTTACTTGTCTTATTATATAATCTACACTAGAGCATTTATGATAATGTTCTTCATATTCACTTAATACTACTTCTTTTCCACATAATTGACAATTAGTTTTAATATCACTAGCATTGTTTTTACCTTTATCAACTTCTTTAGTAAGATATTTGGTTAAAAACCATATTTTAGGAATATTATTTCCATATTGTTCATTTCTTAAATGTTCTTCAAATTTATTGTTAATATCTTCTACACTATAATCTTTCAATTCATTATGCCATTCACTAATTTTATAATCATCTACTGAAAAATCTTGATAATGTTGTTTTATTCTTCTTAAAAAGTTTTTAGTATCTTCCCTTGTCATTTTAAATTATCCCACCATTCATCACTATATTTTTTAGGTTCATTACTATCACCACTATTTTTATTATTTTTAAATTCTTCTTCTTTATCTTTTGCCTGTTGTACTGTAATTATACTATTT
>CAMIYN010000060.1 GCA_946403075.1 uncultured Lachnospiraceae bacterium
TAGTTAAGTTAATAACAACATGACGAGCAACTGATTGACCTATTAAATCCATACTTTCTTCATTATCCATTGGGATAAATCCTTCGTGTCCTCGCTCTCCTGTTACAATATTTCCAATAGGTACACCTTTTCCTGGTAAGTTTACTATTCCACCTCTTGCAAGACCAAATTTTTTTAATGTATTTCCTACCCATGTAAAACTACTTATTTCACTAGAACTTAGACCTGGCATTTTTGTTATTGTGTCAATTATGCTTGTTAATTTCTTAGTATTTGTTTTTACTTCAACTGTTGGATTTGCTTTTAAATTATTCATTTTTCCAAAAGTTTCTCTTGCTTTTGTCAATAGACTTTCAAAATATGTTTTTTGATTTCCTGTACTTATTTTTGTTTCTCTATCAGTATTTTGTAATCCTTTTATTTGGTCATATAATCCTTTTGTAGTTTCATCTACCTCAAAACCAAATCCCTTTATTTTATGTGTGCTATTTTCTACTGCTGGTGATAATTCATCATACACTCCATTTAAATATTCCATTGTATCTTTATAGACTTTCATTTGGTCATCAGTAAGTTTTCCTTCTCGTGCAAGTTCTTGCAAATTTCTAGCATTATCTATTATTCTTTGAGTATTTTCTTGCATAAGTTTATTATTTTTTGATGTAGTTCCACCAAAGATATCCCATACTTGGTCTAATAAACCCATTTGCTCATTTTCTTTTTTCTTTGCTTCAGTATTAATTTTAGATGCTTCTATTTGTTCATTTAATTCTTGTACATATTTGTTAATTTCTTCGCTACCTTTTTCAAATGACTTTGCAACATCTAAATTTGATTGATTTACTTTTTTTGCAGTTTCAGTATTATTTTTAGCAAATTTTTCTATTTCTTGATTTATCTTTTTTAATTCACTTAATTCTTTTCCATAATAAATTATACTTACTACAATAGCAATTGTTTCAAGTGCTAATAATCCTGTTAAGATATTTTTAAGTCCTAGTAAACCTGTTGCTCCTGCTCCTGTTCCACCACCTATTAAACTTGATAAACCACTTAACCACTTTGCTACTTTATACCCTGCTATTATTGTTCCTATTGCAAATAATAAATCTTTGTTTTCTTTTAACCATTTTGCTACATCTTGTAATTTTTTAACTACACCTTCATTTAGTTCTGGCATTGTGAAACCATTAGTTCCACCTCCACCTCCACCAGCACCACCTACTGATGTGTCTTTTGATTGTTTGTTCATTTCATCAAATGAATATACCTCGTTATTTAACTCTTTCATAGCCTTTGTAGTGCCTTGTACTGCTTTTGTAGATTTATTCATATTTTTAGTTAAATCTATATCAAAACCTAATGCTCTTAAAAATACATTTAAGTACCCTATTAGTTTCAGTACACCATCTGCAATTATCTCTATAATTGGTCCTAATGCGTTTCCTAGTGCTACCCATATTGCATTTAGTTTATTTGCTGTTGTTTCATTTTGCGATAAATAAGCGTTTGTTGCTCTACGCATTAAACTAAACATAGAACGAATACCAAACAAGCCTAATGCAAATCTTTTTAAAGAATTTATACCTCTTTCAAAACCTTGACCTGTTCTTATTCCTGCTTGTTCTCCTGCTTCACCTGTTTTTTGTTGTTGTTGTTCTAGTGCTATTAATTGATTTCTTGTTTTTTCTATTGTTGCTTCTAAATTTCTTCTTTCATCAGCACTCATTCTTAAACTTATAGGAACTTTTGCCTCACTTTCTAATGTTTTCATATATCTTTGTAAATCTGCTTTTAAATTATTTATTTGTTTTGTAAAGTTCTTTGTTCCTAACTCGGTTTCTATTGTAATTTTTGCCATATTACACCTCCTTATAACCTGTTAATTTATAAAATTGTTCAATGTTCTTTTTTTCTTCTTCTGTCATTGGTGTTTCTTCTTTTTCAAGTGCATAAAAGTCTTTTGCATCTTGTATTTGTTTTCTTATTTTAGGGTCTTTTTCTTTGCTTAAATCGTAAGTTCTTATTTCTCTTACTTTGCTTAACAAAGTTTCTTCTGTTAAGCCCTCAATAAGTTCATTATATTCCCACCAATGTGTATTATCGTCTAATTTTTCGTGATAACATTGCCTTATAGAAGTTCTTATCTTTGTTTCATCTTGAAAATAGTCCATATCTATTTCTTTATTGCTAGGATTTTTTGTTTTACCACATCTTAAATAATTACCACATTTTTCTAATGCTTCTTTTGTATCTTCTAGTGGTACATCATAGCCTAATAATAAAGCAACTACCGTTATTGCTCTTTCATGTTCTTCCAATTCTTTATCATTTATCGCTTGAAAACATTGTAAGGCAGTTTGATAGTTTGTATCTATATCATAGATAACTCCATTAACTTCCATTTGTGTTGGATACATTACATTATTTCCTTATTTTTTTTATATTTATTAACAAGTTTTTCTTTTATTGCTTTTATGTCTATTTCCATTTCACCAAGTGTTTCACTTAATTGTTCAAAATAATCATCAAACATAGCATATCTATTTGTATCTCCAAATATTTTATAACAAGCACCTTCTCCTAATAAACCATCTAATACTTGTCTGCATTTTTTACAATAATCTACTTCCGCTTGATACTCTTTTACTCTTAACAAGTCTTCATTATCTTTGTATTGCTTTTCTAATGACTTACAAATATTTTTATATATTCCATTTTGTCTTACTAATTCTTTTCTTGTTTTATCTACTTTAAAAGGCAATTCTATATCCATTAAATCAATTTCTATATAATCACCTTGTTCGTTTACTTGTATTTGTTTTATTCCTTCTTTTTTATAAATTACTTTATCCATAATTATTCCCTCCTAATAATTAAAAAGAGCAAGGGCTTTACACCCTCGCCCATAGGCTTTCTATAATGATGCAGTTTCAACAAAAGTTGGTACGCCATCTGTAATTGTTGCTGTTCCTTGTTTTGGATTTTTATAATAAATGTTATAACCAATAGTTGCATCTTCACCTAAAAATTCATCAATAACAACTAATACATCATATTGTGTTGCTACATAAGCACTTCCTGTTGCCTTTCCCATATCTATTTCTAGGTATTGGCTTTCAAGTGCTTTTGCTTTTCTTCTTATATCATCAAGTGTATCATAAATTTCATCTTCTCTATAAATACGCTTTCCAGTAACACTTGATTGAATATCATAGTTTTTGAATACGCTATCTGCTTCATCAGCAAGTATTGTCTTATATGTATCAACTTGTGCATTATAACTCATTGATAATGCTTCTACGCCTACACCTTCTCTTACCCATTTCTTTGTTTGTGCTTCTGGTGTTGTATTTAGGTAGTGAGCAAATTGACTTCTTTTTGCTTGCATATTAACCTCCTTATAGTTTTTCCTTTTCTTGTTTAAAGTTTTCTAATTCTTTTCTTGTAAGAGGTTTAATAAATCCTTTTTCATTTAATAACCTCAATTCATCTATTGATTTAACTTTAACAACATCATCTTTTTCGTAATATTTACCATTTAAAGTAAATTCTTTCTTGGCTATTATTTCCATTATTAACCTCCTCTTCGATATGTTATTTGTATTTGTATGCTAAACTCTGCACTTTTACCATCAGCATTTCTTAACATTGTTCCAGAATTTAAACATTCTATACTTTCTATTCCATCAATGTCAGGTAATATACCATTGTCATTGTTATCTTCTATAATTTTCTCAAAATCTTCAAAAAAACCTATGTTTTTTAAATTATCTATTGTGTCTTGTGAATATGATTTACGACTTCTAAATGAGTATACATCTCTTTTTAATCCATCATTTACTATCCAATTTGAAACTCTTGTTCCTGTTGGTATTTTATCAAGTGAGAAATCATCTATATTATTAGATAACATATCTACATTTATTTGATAATTACTATTATCTAATAAGTTATTTAATATTGTAAATAAGTATTCTCTTAATTTTGATACTCTCATTTATAAAACCTCCTGTCAATGTAGTCTTGTACTTCTTGTTCTATTTCACTCATTTCAGCACTTACCATTCTTTCATCCCAATGGTCGCCTGCATAAGGATGCATATCGTGGCTATAATTTAATGGATTTCCATTTTTACTTATTCCATTATATACATAACTAGCATATTCTTGGTCATAAGTAATACTATCAACATCAACATTGCTTGTTACTACTCCACCTTGTACAACTGAATTAGCAAGTGTTCCCTCATCATAAGGTACATATTTATCCATGTGTAAAGCACAAGTGTTAGTAAAGAACTTATGTACATCTCCATTTTTTCCAAGACCAAAGTTTGCTATTATAGTTTGTGGGTGTTCAAAGTCCATTATTTTCCTCCAATATGTATATGAGGGTTATTACCAAAGTTATTGTTCTTGATACTTGTTATGTTATATATTTCGTAATTAGATAAATCTTTTTGAGTTTGTATATCAAAGTCAAGTGTGCCTTTAACAACAATATCACCTATTGAGAAGTTTGCTATATTCAAATTGTCATCATAAGGTATTCTTATTTCGACATCATTTGCATTGTCATAGCCTTTATTTATGCTTGCACCTTTTCCTCCAAAATACCAAACTTTATCATAATTATATCTAGTCCATTTTTCAAAGTGTGTTGCTACATCTAACCCATCCTTGTGATAAATAGTTAAACTTGAATTAGTTATCATTATACACCTACATACATTATATGTTCATCATTTACTACAACACCTAATAAGTAATTTCTTATTATATCTTCTAACTCGGCATTTTTAGATTTTATAACTTCACTTATTTGTGCTGATGTTAAATAACTTACACTATATCCATCAGTGTTTTCACTTGCTACATTGCCTTTATTCGCAACCTCGCTAGTTGTACTTGAATAATTATTTATACTATTTATCATTGCATATTCACATAGCTTTACTTCTTGTGGCATATCTTCACTGTCAATATTTTTAAGTCTATTTTGAGTTCTTATATCTATTTTTCTTCTTGCTTCGTATTCTAATAAATTAAAAGGCATTTCAGGAATTGTGCCTCCTAATTCTACATATTCACTATATGTTAGGTATTGACCTGTAAATTCCATAAATGCCCTCCTTTATTATAAACTTACTGTATTTTCTGGTACTAATGCAGCAAATGGATATCTTGTTTCAGTTCCATCTAATGAATTAACAGGATTAGGTACTGCTGTTCCAAATCTAAATACAACTCTTAAAGCACTCATGTCCTCTTGCATTAAGTTGTAAGCAATAGTTCCATCAGGATTTTGAATAACTCCTTCTTTAAATACATCGAATGTTACATCTTGACGAATTGAATATACTGCTTCATTAAAATCACCAGCGATTAATGTTGCAACTGTCTTATCCCATGCACCATTGTCAACAAATGCTCTATTTAATGAGCCAATTTCAGTTGTATTTAATGGTTGTCCTGTTGTATCAGTCATCATACGGAATTTTCCTTTAAGTCCAACTCCACCAAGTAAACCTGTTACTTCATATCCACTTTCTTCAACTGCTGTCATTACATCATTAATATCGCTATATAATCTTCCAGTTTCAGTAACTGATTTTGCTTTACTTACTATTGTAGGAATTATACCTGCTCCAAATGATGTAGGTGCATCAACACCAAATAATACTGCTTGGTCTATTTTCTTACCAATTGCCTTTGCTAATTCAGGTTTAACTTGTTCCCAAATATCTACATCAGCATCATTTAGTACATTATCTTTAATTGGTACTATTACTGCTAATTCTTCGGCTGTTAAATATACATTATCCCAAGCCATTTTAGTAGTATTTTTTCTACCATTGTTTGTTGTTTCATTTACCCAATATGCAACAGGTAAACTATCAACTACTTTTAATCTCATTTTGTCAGAAGTCATGTTTGGTAATCTTCTAAACAATTGCAATACTTTTGAATATTTTTGTGCTTCTTTAAAAATCTCTCCAAATACTTGTTCAGGGATTAATGCAGAAGCATCACTTTTTGTTATCATATTTGCCATTATTAATCTCTCCTTTACGCATTTCTTATCATATTATTAAAAATATCATTTATTGTGCTTGGCTTTGCACCACCATTTAAGTTTGGTGAACTTTGCACTTTCTTTACTACTGTTTCGCCAAAATATTGTGAATTATCTTTTTTGTAGTTTTTAAGTGCTGTTTCAAAATCAGTAGTGTCATTAACTAAACTCATTACTTCACTTGTAACAAATTTTAAAAATTCAGGTTTAACATCACTTTTTGCAACTTCATTTGTTGCTTTTAATAATGCATTCTCTTTTTTTAATGTTTCATTACTAATTTGTAATTCATTAATCTTTTCACTATCATTTTGATTTGATTTTTTCCACTCCAAGAAGTTTTTATAATCTTCACTTTTTTCTAATTCCTTTGTTGCTTTCTTAAATCCTGCATTAAAAGAATTGTTTATATCCTCTTGTGTGTATGTTTTTTCAGTAGTTTCCTCTACTTTCTCCACTTGCGTGTCTTTGTTATCTTCCATAACATTTTCTCCTCTTTTAAGTCATAAGTATAGACTATTCCACTTATTTGTGTCGTGTGCAACAAATTCTCTCGAATTTCTATATAAATTATAACATAACTTTTTTTTATAGTCAAAAGGGCATTAAAAAAGCAAGATTACTTCTTGCTCTTTTTCTTTTTAGGTTTAATTTCTTTTTTAATACCTAAACCTTCAACAGTTAAACCATTTTCATTTATTCTTTTTTCTATTGCTTTACTAAGTTTTTCCATATTTTCGTCATCTAAAGGAACAACATATTCTACATCATCCGCTTTATGTCCTATAATAGTTGGTGTTTTAGGTTCTACTTCAACAACTTTAACTACTACTTTTTTTAAAACATTATCTCCTAGCAAATATTTTGCCATTTCTTCATCACATTCAAAAGTATCACCAACACCAAATTCATTCTCTTTTCTACTTATTACTTTTTTAACATTTTTTAATTTGTTATAATCTTTTAAATCAAATCTTTCTATTACTTCACATTTTATCATATTATCTCCTCCTTAATATTGCTGATAAATGTTGTGGTTAACTTTATCTTTACATACTTCTATTCTTTTTTTTAATATTGGTATCATCTCTTTATGCTTTAATTGGTCTAACAATTGCAACTGATGGCCTATATGGCACCAAGCACTTGCATTCCAATAACTATTTCTTACTATTGATACACTATTTGTTGTGTTTGTTCTATTCCATACATATAAAGGCTCTTTTATATTTACAACTTTATCTAGTTCATTTATTACATCTGCTTGTCTATATGACCATACTCTATCTTCCATTAAACTATTTTCACAAAAGTATACTATCTTATTCTTTTTGATAACTCTTGCCCAAGCAGTACACCATACTTTATTATCGCTTAAAAAGAAATCTTCATAGTTATCGTATTGATGATATTTAGTCATAAACACACCATTTTTATCTATTAGTTCCATTCCTATTAATGCCATATCGTGATTAAATAGTCTATTATTTATTGTTTCTAATACTTTGTTGTGTTTCCACCAATCATCACTATCTAAAAAGCAAAAATAGTCAAAATCTATATTATCAAGTGCATAATCTATTCCAACATTTCTGCTTCCACCATTGTATCTTTTCCTTTTGTTTTGTATTAGATGTATTCTATTGTCTTTATAAGACTTAATCGTTTCTATACTTGTATCAGTTGAGCAATCATCTACTATTATCAAAGTGAAATCTTTATATGTTTGATTTAATATACTTTCAATACAATTTCTTAAAAAACTTTTGCCTTTGTAATCTCCTCTATCGTTATTACAATTTGGCACTATTATTGCATACTTATAATTTTGTTTAGTTATCTTGTCGTAGTCTTTATCAGTTATTTTGGCTTTCTTTATGCAATCTATGTCATAATCTGTTAAGTTAATATCAACATAATCACATTTTTTATAATAAACACAATGCATATTTAATTTTAATAACTCATCTAATGTTTCATCATCAAACAAGTATATGTATTCTTTATCTTTGTCTTTATTTATATGATATGTGTTTTTATCAACTGCTATCTTCATAAATTCACCTAACAACATTATAACACAATATTAAAAAAAGGACAAATCGTGTCCTTTAAACTATTTTCCAAATGTATTCGATTTTTTTATTAGTACAATCCCAAGTGTCTATAATGTAGCCATTGACACACGCTGTTATATGGTTGTCAGTAGTTATTAGATATTTACCAATAGGGTGGTTTTCCGCAAATTCACCTATATATGTTTCAATATATGGCATTCTTTTAAATTTATTATCTAAAAATCTTCTTACAAAAATAGCATTATCCATCATTTGACCTTGTTCCATTGCACTTTTACATATTTCTTTATATGCTTCTTTCCAAGTTATATCCATTACTATTGAATATGCCCTCGGAAAGCAGTCGTCAATAAAATTATTGTGACTATTAGCATTATAAAAATAATATCTCATATTACATCATACTTCTTTGTAATGTTTCTCTTAATACTTGCTTTTGTTGTGGTGTTTCTGCTTCTTCATATAATACTTTGATAAAATCTTCTAGTGCTTTTGCCATATAATGAAATGATTTGTCAGTATCTTCTCCTGCTCCATATCTTTCTCTATTTTCATTATATCTTCCATATTCTCCAGCCATTCTATCTAAATATTCTTCTCCACGATATCTTCTATCGTATCCTCTGCGTCCATAACTATCTCTACCATAGTTTCCATATTCATCACGACCGTAGTTTCCTCTACCATAGTTCCCATAATTATTTCCATAGTTTCCGTACATATTTTCTTCCTCCTTTGCAATATGATTAATCTTTGTTAACTTATATAGATGGTCTAAATTATTTGTTGTTATTCCTTCATCTAATATCTTGTTTATGCTTTCTTCGGTTTTCTTTTCTAACTTCTCGTGCATTATTTTTCCTCCTTTCTTAAAAGGCTCAAAATCTCGTTATTTTGTTTGATTATCTTTTCTAGGTATTCTTTATCTTGCTTTTGTAATTCTTGCATTAAATCGGTGTTATTGTAGTCCTGTATTAGTAAAATGACGCTATACAATTGCAAGATTAAAGATGTTGCATCTAAATTGTTTCTCATTTAAAATCTAACAGGCTCAATAATAATATTTGCATTTTTAATGCTAGGTGCTACTGTTTCAACTGCTGGTGTTACACCACTTATAGCAGGTACAC
>CAMIYN010000061.1 GCA_946403075.1 uncultured Lachnospiraceae bacterium
TTTGAATCTTCGGGTTCTTTGTGTATCTATTTTATGTGATTTTTATGGTACAAAACTTTTAAAAAAAGTTTTAGCGGAAAGGGTGGGATTCGAACCCACGTGGGCTTTCACCCAAACGGTTTTCAAGACCGCCTCGTTATGACCACTTCGATACCTTTCCATAAATAAAACTATCAAAACAACAGCCTTGTTATTTTATAATAAATATATTTATTTGTCAACAATTACTTTTCAAATAATTTTGTGAAAAATAACACAAATTATGCTTTTATAATTAAAATTATCTATTTAATTACCAAAAAATCATTTTATATAATTATTCATATTAAGATAAAAACAAATTTTCTACTTTTATATTTTTGTCAAAAATTTCACTGTATATTCATTATTAGATTTTTAAAATATTTGATAATCAATATCTACATTGTCATTTACAATATTGATATTTATTTCCTTTACACTTTTTTTAATCTTATTTAATTTTTATAATTTTATTAAAAACTATTTTTAATTTCATTGATACTTAACCCATAAAGCAGGTCTTACAGCAACACCTAAATATCTTTTTGACACTTTGCTAGCATTAAGCTGAGCTCCAGAAGTTCCTATATAAATAACATTTGAGCCATCAGTTCCTTTATCTCTTAACCAATATACTATTATACCATTTTTATAATATGCTTTACCATCACTTTTATAAATTACATATTTATTGATAAGAGCTATATTTATTCCATAATTTTTATTATACAATACAGTAAACTCTGGAAAATATTCATAACAATCATCCTCTGATAAACAGAATATCCTATCAATAGTATTAATATTTGTAGCAAATTTTGTATCACTAATTTTAGATTTTGGTTGTATAATTTTAATTTCCTCTAAAGAAAAAGATTTATTTGAAAATTCTTCATTATTAAAAAACAATAAGAGGATAATAATATATTTATTTTTTTATTTATTTTAGATTTATAATTTAAACATAACAAAAAAGCAAGTATATAAACTATACTTGCTTTTTTTCTTAAATGAAACATATACTGTTTGTCAGACAAATTTTTTAAGAATATTTGTTTAATTCAAAACATCATAATTATTCACATTTAAAAGTGCCCATTGTCTCCCCATGCCATATTATTTCCTCCTTTTATTTATTTTATAATAGTATCTCTTTTTATAATATCTTCATTATAATTCGTATCTGCTTTCTCATAATCTTTTTTCTGTTGTTTTTTCCATTTTTTATATAGCGAAATAGTATTTTTATAATAATCATCAGCTCTCTCTTTATTATTTTGAGCTATTTGATAATATAAAGTTTCTACTAACGGAATAAAAGTTTGATGTAAAGAATCGTATGCTGTGTCACTATCAGCAGTTCCATGAGTAAAATTAGCCGAAAAATATTCCAAATTGTTTAAAGTCTCATATACTACTTTTTGCATAAAAGTTTCACATGCCGATCGCATATCATATGTAACATTGACTTGTTTGCTTTTTTCATCAACATTCTTTATTACAACTTTAACTGGCAAAGTAAGTTTATACATACTATTAGCTTCCCAAACAGCTTTAGCAAATTCTTTAGATTTATATATGTTATCTATGTTTTTTTTATCTATTTTGTTTCTATTTAATTCAACTTCAGTAAAAGTTGAATTTTCTGATATACTAATTTTTGACAATTCAACATTCATACCACTTTTTTCATTAACATATTCTATAGCATAGCCAAACCATAAAACACTATCTTTATAAAATTTCATTAATTCAATAGATTGTTGTGTTCTCAACATTGATCTATTAAACAGATATGTTCTTAATGCAACGAAAACAGAACCAGCTGTCAATAATGCAGATAATATACCAACAATATAATAAATCATTTCTATATATATCATACAAAACTCCAAATATCAAGTTATATGGATTATATCATATTTATTTTCTACTTACAAGTTTTTTGGCCAAGCGATAAAGTCAAGCTTTTGTAGGTAAAATATATAATTAACTGTTTATAATTCTAAATCATTACTAAAAAATAGATTATAAAACTTTTTTATTTTGTTAATCCGATTAAAAAGTTTTTAATACATTTAGTCATCACCTAAAAATTTTTTCATCATTTCAATATAATATTTTTCACTAATAACTTCACTTTTACATAGTCCCTTTGCCATTAAACAAAAATACAATGTCTTAAAATATTCATCTTCTAAAAACCTAGCAGGATGTGGCAATTTAAATACATTTATTTTATCCATTGAGTTTCCTTTGCAAAATTCATCAATACGGCTTTTGCTATTTTTTCCAAAAGCAAAAATAACTTTAGGTTTTATTATTTCAATTTCTTCCATTAAGTATTCTTTTATACACTTTTCAATACATTTTTTTTGTAAATAATCTGTATTTTTATAATTATCATTTTCATCATTAAGACCACATTTCACTACATTTGTTACATAGGCATTTTTCAATTTAAATGTTAAGATAGCACTTTCAATAAGATCCCCATATGAACCCCTCTTAAACCCTATTGGATACTCTTTTCCTTTTAATTCTTGCTCTATCCAATACCACAGTTTTGATGGGTTTTTTTTATATTGTTTACCATTTCCAACATCTTTGTCATATATTCCATAGTCTTTACTTGGGTTTTCCATAATAAACATAACACCATCATTGTGCCAATCTTTTGTATCTATAATAGGTTCTAAAGCTTCTAAAAAATCTTTTGAATGTGCACCATGTGATATATTCTGTAATTTGTAAGTTTTGTATTCACTATCATTATAACAATTTACATTTTCTTCTTCACACAATGTGCAATAATTCTCAATAATATGTTTACATCCATTTTTTTTATAAACATCAAAACTATAATTATCTATACAATCATAATCAACAGAAATAAGTTTTTTAAAATTTAATTCTTTTAATGTCATATCGATATACCTCTATTATCTTTTTGTGCACACAAAATTTTATACCACATTAATCTTCACAAAAACTCCATACCTGTGAATATGGTTTCTCTCTACTACTTATTCAACTTCTCATTTACATTAACAGCAACTGCAACTGTCATTCCTACCATTGGATTATTTCCTGCACCAATGAATCCCATCATATCAACATGCGCAGGAACCGAACTACTACCTGCAAATTGTGCATCTCCATGCATTCTACCCAAAGTATCTGTCATCCCATATGAAGCAGGACCTGCTGCCATATTATCAGGATGCAGTGTTCTACCAGTTCCACCACCTGATGCAACTGAAAAATATTTTTTACCTAATTCTGTCATTTCTTTTTTATATATTCCTGCAACTGGATGCTGAAACCTTGTAGGATTTGTACTATTCCCTGTTATTGATACATCAACCTTTTCATGATGCATTATTGCAACACCTTCATGCACATCATTTGCCCCATAGCATTTTACTTTTTTTCTATCTCCATTTGAATAGCTTTTTTCATTTTTAATAATTAATTCAGATTTAAAATGGTCATACACAGTTTCTACATAAGTAAAGCCATTTATCCTTGATATAATTTTTGCTGCATCTTTTCCAAGTCCATTTAAAATAACTCTAAGTGGTTTTTTTCTTACTCTATTTGCATTATTTGCAATACCTATTGCACCCTCTGCTGCGGCAAAACTTTCATGCCCTGCTAAAAATGCAAAACACTCTGTATCTTCTGATAATAGCATCCCAGCAAGATTTCCATGCCCTATCCCTACTTTTCTATTCTCTGCAACAGAACCTTCTATGCAAAAACTTTGAAGACCTATGCCTATATCTTTTGCAATTTCTTCTGCCGTTTTCTTTTTATTTTTAATTGCAATGCTTGCACCAACTATATATGCATATGCTGCATTTTCAAAACATATTGTTTGAATATTTTTAACAATACTATAAACATCAACACCTATATCATCACATATTTTTTTAGACTCTTCTATCCCACTAATTCCATATTCATTTAAAACTTTATTTATTTTATTAATTCTTCTATCATAACCTTCAAATGTAATACTCATAATTACTCCTTTCTTGGATCAATAATTTTTACAGCATCTTTAATCCTACCATATTCACCTTTTGACTTTTCATATGCAGTATTTGGATCATCACCCTTTTTAATAAAATCTGTCATTTTCCCAAGTGATACATATTGATATCCTATTATCTCATCATTTTCATCAAGTGCAATTCCTGTGACATAACCTTCTGTCATTTCAAGATATCTTGGACCTTTTTCTTTTGTTCCATACATTGTTGCAACTTGTGATCTCATCCCTTTCCCCAAATCTTCGAGAGCTCCTCCAATCGGTAGCCCTCCCTCTGAAAATGCTGATTGTGTCCTACCATAAACAATTTGCAAAAACAACTCTCTCATAGCTGTATTTATTGCATCGCAAACTAAATCAGTATTTAATGCTTCAAGAATAGTGAGGCCTGGCAAAATTTCAGAAGCCATTGCGGCAGAATGTGTCATACCACTACAACCCAAAGTTTCAACAAGTGCTTCTTCAATAATTCCATTTTTTACATTTAATGTAAGTTTACAAGCACCTTGCTGAGGAGCACACCATCCAACACCGTGTGTAAATCCACTTATGTCAGATATTTCTTTTGGACTAATCCACTTACCTTCTTCTGGAATTGGTGCTGCTCCATTTTTTGCACCTATTCCTACTTTACACATACAATTTACTTCATGAGAATAAATCATACAATTTGTCGTATAATTTACAATTATACTTTCCCCTTTCTAATTTTTTATTTAAATATTTGTATTATAGACTTCATTAAATTCAATCTTTTTAAATAATATATTAAGACAAAAAATATAAAGAATATACTTAAAAAATCACCAAGCAAGAAGAACAATATTTCTCTCTGTTTTACTATTATCTCCCCACTTTTTTTATTTGGAATAACTCTTACTTTATTATTAAAACCTTTTTTTATCTCTAAAACATTATTATTTTCATCAAATGCAACAAAACTTGGATATGCAAAAATCGGAAATTCAATATACGAACCATCATCATTATTATTTACATTATATTTTACTTTCATTCCATTTTTTAATTTTGATGTAGTATTAATTTTAATATTAGCTGAGGTTAAAACATCATTTGTAAACAAATCTTTATCGAGTTCATCTTCCTTTTCTGAATAATAATTTTTATTTAAAGTTGTCTCACCCAAACAATATTCATTAATATATACATAATCTGTATCATCAAATTTATAATTTCCATTTTTTAAAACATCAAATAAATATGAACCAGCTCCTAAAATTGAAATGCAAAATACAAATATCAATATTATTTTTTTGCAATTTATCAACTCATCAATTGCATAAGCAAAAAGCATACTCAAAATTGGTAAAAATATTATCAACATCCTAAAAGAAAATTGCATTCTATTTACCAATTTATTGATTAAAAAAACTTTACTAATGTTGTCATAAGGAATTAACATAAAAATTAAAGAAAGAATTAAAATTATAAAAAGTTTAAATTCTGAATCAAATTTAAATTTGATATGTATTTTTTTTATATAATAAATAATAACTAATAAAAACGAAATTATTATATTAATTCCTAATCCTCTATATTCCTGATTATTATAAAAAACTTTAAAGAAATAATTAATATCAAAATTTTGCCAAGCTACTGGGTTTAATTCTGTTTTAAATGGTGTAACAACAAAAATATTATAATGCTCATAAATAAATGGGAACAAATACCAAGAATTTATTAAAAATATAAAAACAATAGATTTGAAAATAAAAAATACTCTTTTTTTGTTTTTTAAAATTTCAAAAACATTTAATGTAAACATTAAAGAAAACAAAATCATTGCTAACACTGTGGATAAAATATGACTCATAAATATGAGTGTGCTACCAATTACAAAATATTTATATTTTTCATAATCTCTAAATAATAATTCATATGCACCATAAATATATATTGGCATAAAAGTCATTGCAAACATTTCTCCAAATGCATTCCTTGTGTAAATATTTCCAATTCTATATATTAAAAGTGTATAAAAAATTGCAGATATAATTGCCTTGTTTTTATTTTTATATATTTTATCGACACAAAAATACATACAGAGTGCCGATAAAGTATTCACAATTATAAAAGTCGCATTAAAAACAGTTATAATAGATTGATTAAAAAATTTTACAATAATTGATGGTATTATGAGCATCATATATGGATAAAAAATTGGTTCTTGTGAACCATAAGTTTGAAAAGTCCAATTATTTATTCTATATGGTATATTAAATTCACTTAAATTTAAAACTAAACCTTTAATTCTATTAATGTGCATCCATAAATCATGCCCGAATACCAAAGCATTGGGATATAAAATAGAAGGCATAGATACTATAAAAATTGCAATTATCAATAAAATTACATAAAATTTATTCTCTCTACACACATAAAAGCAAAAAGTAAAACAAAATAAAATTGTTATTAAAATCAACCAATTCATAAAATTTTCATACTATCAATTAATTATGTAGATTTCTTTTAGGTAATTCATTATATGATTTATGGCTTCATCAAATGATGTGCCATTGAATATGTGGCTTGCTCTATGTATCACTATCAAATCACAATCTTTATATAAATCTTTTGCTAATTCGGAATATCTAATTGGTACAGTTGTGTCTAAATCTCCATGCAAAATTAAAACCTTATTTTTATATGGGAATATATTTGAATTAATATCATAATTCCACATATCAGTTATATACTTTTTCCCAACCATAGTCCATTCAAAATTATTAACATCAGATAAATTAGTTATATCTTTATATTTTTTATGAATTGTCTCTGGTATTGAAAATGCGGGATAACAAAGTATTAAACCCTTTACAGATTTTTCATTTTGCTTGGCTACAATAGAAGATACAAGCCCACCTTGACTCACCCCCATAAGTATTATTTTATTTGAGTCAACAAAATCCCATCTTTTTGCATCATTTAATATATTGTTTAAATCAACCACCTCTGTTAAAATAGACATTTTACTTACATCACCTGTGCTCAAATTCCCAGTTTTTGTAAAATCAAACAAATATGTGGCAATACCTCTTGAAGCTAAATACTCTCCATACTCAAACAAATTTATATGTGAACCACCTAAACCATGAGATAAAACAACAAGTGGAAATTTTTTATTATCAATATCTGGTATAAGTGCAACACCATATATTGTGTCTCCATCACTCCAAACATTTATAACTCTTTCAGTATACCCACATAATTCCATTTCAACAATTTCTTTACTATCAGTTTTATTTGATTCAGTAGTTAAAATGCTATTATCATTTTCAAAATTTTTAACTATCTCATTTTTATTTTCTATATTATGATTTACACTTTTGTAAGTTTCTGATTCGTTTTTAGTTTCAATATCAGAACTCAAAATCTCATATCTAACATTATCGCTAACTATTGTAAATAGCAATAGCACATTTATTAGGATGAGTGAAAATATAATTATATTTTTTTTAATTCTGTTTTTTTTCATTAACACATTATAACACATAAAGAAAAATTTTTTATAAAAATTTTATTTGTTTAATAATTTTGGCAATCTCTAATAATATAAAATTTTCAAAATTATATTTTGAAAAGACTAAATAAATAAACTCCATAGGAAACTTTAAATAAATCAATTATTAGTATTTTTAGATGCTTCCTCATTAAAATTTGACTATTTATGATAAATTTCATTATTATTAATTTTAAAAATTCTATATATTTGTTCTAACAAAATCAATCTAAATAATTGATGAGGATAAGTCATCTTGGAAAAGCTAAGTTTAAAATCTATATATTTTAATACTTTATTTGAGATTCCATATGAACTACCTATTATAAAATTAATTTGAGATATATTATTATTTTGTAAATCAAATATTTTTTTTGCAAATTCTATTGTATTTAACATTTCACCATTTATATCTAACAAAATATTATATTTATTATTATTTTGTTTTTTTATATTATTTTCAATCAAACAAAACTCTTTTTCAAGTGCCATATTGATGTTTTCACTTGACTCATTAAAGATAGACTCCTCTCTCAATTCAATAATATTTAAATCACAAAATCTCTTAAGTCTCTTTGAATACTCATAAATTCCACTTGTCAAATATTCTTCTTTTATTTTTCCTATGCAAATCACATTAATCTTAAACATTTTTATCCTCTAAAAATCATAATCTAAATAAAAAAATTTTACAAAAAAACAACCCATATATATTGGGTTGTTTTTATAATTTAAAACTAATCAACCATTACCATTACTGATGTAGCCTTGATTACTACATACACAGTTTTCCCTACTTCTAAACCTAAATCTTCGATAGAGTCAATAGATATAGTTGAAGTAAATTTAGCTCCACAATCAGCATCTACTTTAACTATACCATTTACTGCACCTTTCTTAATCTCTGTTATTTTGCCACTTATTTGATTTCTAACACTAAGTTTTGCTTTTTCAGTAGCAATCATTACTTCTGTCGCTTTTATAACAGCAGTTGCAGCTTTACCTTGTACCAATCCCAAATTTTCAATTGATTCAAGAGAAATGTTAGCAGTGATAACTTCATTTCCTGTTTTAATCTTTACTAATCCATTAACTACACCTTTCTTTACTTCACATACTTCTCCTTTTACATTATTCCTTGCACTTAACATAATGCACCTCCTTTTTTTTTATTTTAAACACATTATTATGTGTGTTTTTCATATATATTAGAACTCCAAATAAAAATATCCCTACAAGCGATAATATTATTCCTAGTTTTAAACCATT
>CAMIYN010000062.1 GCA_946403075.1 uncultured Lachnospiraceae bacterium
TATAATATGTATACTATCCCCTTAGACTATTTGTATACCATGTTAGTCTTTACAGATGTTTCGCCCCTACAATTAACTCTGCTATCTTGCTACGGGCTCGCGGTGCTTCGCCCTTACAATTTATTTCGGCTTCTCCCCTACAACTAACTCTACTGTCTTGCATACGGGCTCGTGGTACTTCGCCCCTACAAGGGCTCCTGCTACCAAAATTCAAAACTATGATATTAAAAGTGCATCCAACACCATTCCTTCTCTTGCCTCTGTTTTCTTTTCAACCATCACGAAACCATTACAGCCTATCATACTATTAAGCATTATATTACCTTGTTTGTCATTTATTATAGCAAAATTTTTTTCACCCTCTTGATAAATTTTGCATCTTAAAAATCTGTTCATTCCACTCTTGTTATTATAAGAATTTTTTAATATAACTTTAATCTTTTTATTTTCATAATCTGTATAGCCCATCATTTTTTTAATCACAGGTAAACACACAGCATAAAAACTTGTAATTGCCGACATTGGATTTCCAGATAGAGCAAAAATTAATTTTTTATGACTATCAGCTATTAAGCAAGCCATCCCAGGTTTTATTTCAAGGCTATCTACAATTATTTCAAAACCCAATCTCTTAAATGTAGAATTTATCAAATCATAGTCCCCAACAGAAACACCACCTGTTGATATCACAATATCACTATTTTCTATCGCATTTTTATAAACTTCTTCAAGTTTATTTATATCATCTTTCACAATACCAAAATATGTCAAATCCATATTTAGATTTTTTAATATACTTTCAAGAACATATCTATTTGAATTATAAATTTTACCATCTATTAAATCATTTCCAACTTCTACAAGCTCTGTGCCCGTAGAAATAATTCCTACCTTCAACTTTTTATATACTTCCAATTTTTCTATTCCAAGGCTTGCACTAATTCCAACTATTCCATAATCTACTATGTCGCCCTTTTTTGCAAATAATACTCCTTTTTTTATGTCTTCACCTATGTGTATTATATTTTCACCTGATTCAAATGGTCTAAAAATCTTTACTGTCTTTTCATTAAATTCTGTATCTTCGTATTTACAAACACAATCAGCACCCTCTGGTAATTTAGCACCAGTTAAAATTTTTATTGATTGCATAGCCCCGATTTTTTTATTTGATACAAAACCACAAGGGACTTCATCTATTATCTCAAATTCTAATGGACTATCTACACTTGCATTTTTTGTGTCCCATGCCCTGAAGCAAAACCCATCAAGTGGTGATTTTTCAAAATTTGGCACATCTAGTTTTGTTATCAAATCACTTGCCAATACTCTTTTATGACAATCTAATATATGGCAGTTTTCAATTCCCACCGTTTCAACTTTTTTAAGTAATATTTTTTTAGCTTCTTTATAATCCATAAAACCTCTAAAAAAATACCCGTCTCAATGAGACGGGCATAAAATTTGATTAACCGCCTTTTAAGTCAAAGACCAAATCAATTTTACTTCATTTGTTTTCTGCATTTATCAAAATGTTCTCTGTCTATTTCCCCATCTGGTATTGGATTAAAAGGATAAGCATCTAAATATATAATTTTTGTATTAGTATACTCATAATGCACCCTTGATGTTAACCCAAGTCTCCCAGTAGATATGACAATAATAAATTTATTATTTGCATCAAATAAATCTTTGCTATCTTTTGCCGACTCCATCAAATTTTCCATATCCAAAAAACTAATTGCTTTTGTTACTACCTTGATGCCATTTGCACCCGTTTTTAACATTTTTTTGTATAAGTCTACATATTCTTCTCTACTAAACTTATCAACTTTATTTATGAAACTTAAAATAACCGTTTTTTTCTTATCAAACAATTTGTCATACAGCTTACTCTTTTTTTGATACATATCATAATCTATATCTATACCATCAACTTTTGTGTTTTTATAAATTTCTGATACAATCTCAAAATATTCTTTTGCATCCACGAGACAATTACCACCACTTTGAAAATTTCGTAGAGTAGCAATATATTGTCTATCCTTTGTTTGCTTTTTTAGTTTATTTATAGTTTCAATCAATTCTTTCAAATCACACTTTTTGTTTACAAGGTAATCTAATCTCAATTCTATCAATGTATCTGACTCAATATTTTTGTATTCATTAATCTCTATTGCTTTCTTGTAAAAATCTCTCAAATTATTTTCTTTTACACTAAAGCAAAATCTACTTCCATTTTTAAATGATATTATTTCCTTCACAAGATTTTTACCTATTCCTTTCAACTCAGTATGTATTATTTAACAGTCTTTGCAGGTCCTTTTACATAATGAGTATGAAGTAAGTGATGAGATTTTTCCCCAAGTGGATTTTTCAAAAATTCTTTATATATTTTCTTGATTGATGGATTATCATGAGACTTTCTAATTGGCAATTCCTCATCCATCTTATATGTAGTATGAGTTCTATTGTAATATGCAGTCTCTTTATCTGTGTCCATCAAAAGTTTTGGTTGGCCACCACCTGATACACATCCAACAGGACATGTCATAACTTCTATAAAGTGGAAATGATTAAGTTTTCCTGCCTTTACATCTTCAAGAACTTGAACTACATGCTTTAAGCCTGATACTACACCAACCTTTAAAGTTAAATCTCCTACTTTAATGTCTGCTGTTCTAAATCCTTCTCCACCTCTAACTGATGGTATCTTTACATCAGGTATTTCTTTTCCTGTGATTAATTCATATCCAGTTCTAAGTGCTGCTTCCATAACCCCACCAGTTGCTCCAAATATTTCTCCAGCTCCTGTGAATTCACCGAGTGGTTTATCAAACTCTTCTTCTTTTAATGATTTAAAATCAATGCCAGCATCCTTTATAAGCCAAGCAAGTTCTCTTGTAGTAATAACTACATCTATATCTCTCTCTCCACTTGCATTCATCTCTTCTCTACTACATTCAAACTCTTTACAAGTACAAGGCATAACAGATACATTGAAAATATCTTTCTTCTTTAATCCTCTTAACTCAGCACCATATGTCTTTTGAACTGCACCTTGCATTTGTTGTGGTGACTTACAGCTTGATAAATGATCTGATAGCTCTGGATAATTTCTCTCAAGGAATGTAACCCAAGCAGGACAACAAGATGTAAACATTGGTAGTTTTCCCTTTCCTGTTGTTACTCTCTCTATTAACTCTGAACCTTCTTCCATTATAGTTAAGTCTGCTGCAAAATTTACATCATATATATAATCAAATCCCAATGCTCTAAATGCTGCAGCCATCTTTCCATTACTTAGAGTTCCAAGTTTATATCCAAACTCCTCTGCAAGTCCTGTTCTAACAGCAGGTGCTGCAGATGCCATTACAACTTTTGTAGGGTCAGCCAAAGCCTTTTTTACTTCGTCAATGTGAGTTACATTGTGAGCAGCAAACAATGGTTCCTTTACACTTTCAGGTATACCTCTCTCTTTTCTTACTTTATCGTATGCTTCATATCCGTGAGTAACTATTGAAACATATGACTTACACTTCTGCACACACTGTCCACACATTACACATTTATCAGTGTTAATTGTTTGTGGTTCGCCCTGTTCACCCTCAATAGCATATGCGGGGCAAACTTTTGCACATTCTCTACAACCTGTGCATATATTTTTATCAATTTCAACAACTCTCATATGTTATTCTCCTTCTTTTATATTCTTGATACATAAAGACCTTCTGCAGTCTTTATATTTTTTGCCTCTATATCTGCATTGGCATCAACTAATTCCAAAGCATCATTTGGACATACACGGACACAAGCAGGACCTCCCTCAATGTCTTTACATAAATCACATTTTGAAGCAACTTTTACAACTTCTCTATCTTTTTGTAATTTAAGTTTACCTTTTTCTCCAATAGGTAAAATTGCAATTGCACCAAATGGACAAGCAAGGACACAATCCTTACATCCTATACATTTCTCTTGGTCTACTATTACTTGACTATTCTCACGATAAATTGCATGCTTTTGACAAGCATTTAGACAAGGAGCATCCTCGCAATGTCTACACTGTATTGGCATACAATAAGCTTTAGTTTTTGTAAGATATAACTTAGGTGTTACAGGAATAGTAACTGTTCCAACAGTGTATCCTACCCCATTATTACTTTTATTATGTTCAGCAAAGCAAGCAAGTTCACAAGCTTTACAACCAGTGCACTTATTTGGATCTGCCAACACATAACAACTATATTTATTAGTCATATAATAATCTCCTTTCAAAGTTTTAAAATCTATTCTACTTCTTTTGCATCTGCGAAAACTTTTGCAGCATTTGCAGTGGCAACTCTCTTATCACAAACTACTTCTTTTAATTTTTCTTCATCTACTAATGTAAGTGCACTTGTAGGACATACTCTAACACAAGCAGGCCCATTACCAGTCCCTACACACAAATCACATTTATTGGCAACTACTCTCATACTTCCATCTGCTTGTTGTGTTCCTATTTTTGATACCATATCTATTGCACCAAAAGGACAAGCTTGTACACAAGACTTACATCCTATACAAGAATCAGTATCTATAACTACAGCATCATTTATAACTTTTATACAATTTACAGGACAAGCAGCCATACAAGCTGGATTCTCACAATGTTTACATTGAACAGGAACTGATATTTTAGCTGTCTTTACCATATGTAGTCTTGGGTTAAAATCATATCCATCTGGATCTATTTCAAATATTCTTCTTCCCTCATGTTCTACAACACAGCCTATCATACAAGTTCTGCATCCTATACATAGGTCAGGATTACCTTTTACAAATTTTCTCATATTAAGCCTCCTCCCCTATCATTTTTATTCCCATTCTGCTTCTCAAATCCTTATACTCATTGTTTACATAATCCCAAGCAGCAGCTTGGTCATCGATTTTTTCTACACGGCAGTTACAATATTTGTATTCAGGAGTATTAGAAACTGGGTCAAGATTTGAACCAATAGTCAATTCATTACAGCACCCTATCCACCATTGATAAGTCATATAAGTTGCACCTTTTGCTACTCTCTCTGTAGCATTGCATCTTGTGATACACCAACCTCTCTTGTTCATAACTTTTACGAGGTCGCCATGTTTAATGTGTAGCTTCTCACAATCTGCTGGATTCATTTGTATCCAACCTGGTTCATCTTCAAGATTTCTAAGCATACGACAATTTCCTGTCATTGTTCTAACTGAATAATGTCCTACCTCTCTCACAGTTGAGAATGAAAGTGGGTACTCTTCATTTTCAAGTTCCTGTGGTGGTCTCCACTCAGCAGTATAGAATTTACCTTTCCCATCAGCAGTTGCAAATTTTCCATTATGTAAGAATACTGTTCCCTTGTCGTTCATATCTTTACTCCTGCAAGGCCATTGTATGCAACCATACTTTTCTATCTTTTCATAAGTTGCACCTGCAAAGTTAGGACATAAGTCAATCAACTCATTCCAAATCTCTTCTGTGTTTTTATATTTCATCTTATATCCCATAGCAGTAGATATCTCACAAATTATCTCCCAATCAGTTTTTACTGTTGAAGGTGGCTCTACTACTTTTCTAATTCTTTGGAATCCTCTATCACAACAAGAATAGACACCATCATGCTCATTCCAAGAAGTAGATGGAAGTATAACATCAGCAAACTCTGCTGTCTTATTCATAAAAATATCTTGAACTATTACAAAATCTAATTTTTCAAGTGTCTCTCTAATCTCTGCTACATCAGGATCAGATTGAGCTGGGTCTTCACCAAATATATAATATGCATGTAATTTTTTAGCAGGATCCTTTTCTTCCAATACTCTCTGTGGAACATGTGTGAGAGGAACTCCTACTTTATTAGATAATTTCACACCCCAAGCTTTTTCAAATTTTGCTTGAACATCTGGATTTGTAACATTTTGATACCCAGGATAATTATTTGGGAGTGCACCCATATCACAAGCACCTTGCACATTATTTTGTCCCCTAACTGGGCCAATACCAGATGCTGGCTTTCCATAATTACCTGTCATAAGAGCAAGTGAACCAAGTGCTTTAACAACATCAACTGCTTGACCAAATTGACATACACCCATTCCATATAAAATCATAGCTGATGGAGCTTTAGCATACATTCTTGCTGCCTTTCTAATCAATTCAGCAGGAACTTTACAAATAGTCTCTGCATACTCTGGAGTATATTTTTTGATTATTTCTACAAATGCATCATAATCAACTGACATTGTGTCGATGAAGTGTTGGTCAACCAATCCTTCATTATAGATTACATTACACATAGCATTTACGAGAGCAATATTTGTTCCACCCTTTAATTGTAAATGCACATCTGCAATTCTTGCAGCCTCAGTTACTCTTGGATCTGCACAAATAATTGTTGCACCTTTTTGTTTTGCTCTAACGATTCTTCTTTGAACTATTGGATGAGAGTCAGCTCCATTATATCCAAAATTAAAAATTAATTTTGCATCTTCAATTTCGTGAACTCCCATTGTCATAGCACCTGAACCCAATGAATACAGTAGCCCCGCTACTGAAGGACTATGTCAAACACGGGCACAGTGGTCTACATTGTTGGTTCCAATACATGCACGAGCAAATTTTTGCATTATGTAATTTGCTTCGTTACCTGGACCTCTTGCAGAGCCAGTACACATGATAGAATCTGGACCATACTCCTTTTTGATAGCTGTAAGTCTGTCTGCTACATACTTAATTGCCTCATCCCATGAAACTTCAGTAAGTGCACTCTTCTTACCACCTTTTCTAATCATAGGTTTTGTGATTCTCTTGGTCAAGATTTGTGGGTCATTTATAAAGTCCCATCCATAGTGACCTTTGAGGCACAAAGTTCCATCGTTTGTGCGGCCTTTTGCAGGAACTGCATTGACAATTTTGTTTTTGTCTGTGTCAACTGTAAACATTATTTGACATCCAGCTCCGCAATATGCACAAGTAGTTTGAACTTGTTTTGTTGCCATAAAACAACCTCCTTAAAAAGATTTTTTTATTTTATTCCTTTTCACAATGGAAGGTAACACTTTTTCAAATATTACCCTAATCGGGTTATCTCCATAGTTGCCCTTAGGATTAAACCTCGGAAAAAAATTTACTATTCAATGTATAACTCATCTCCCTCTGTCACAATACCGTCATGCAAAACTTTTGCAAAAACAAAATTATCGTGGATTTCATTTTTACAATTTTTACTTTTGTTTGCACCTATCTGTGTAATTTCCAATCTGCTATCACCAACTCTCAATTTGTCTCCAACCTTTAATTTACTGATATCAAAATTTTCTACAGAAAAATTTTCACCAAATTCTCCATAGAAGTATTCCTTATTATTTTTTTCACAATACTCTTTTGCAAAATCCTCACTAAGTATTGAGATTTGAAAATCTCCACCTGTGCAGTGAATATCATTTGGGATTCCTGTTTTTATCAAATCTGCTTGCTTAATATTTTTTATTTTATTTGTCCGTTTTTCTTTTATACAAACTGATTTTAAAATCGACATACTCACATATAATGCAACTATTAAAAATAATTATTAATAATTGATTATTTCTCCTTATATAATATTGTTTACTACAATCTCTAATAATATAAATTTTTTAAATGCCATTTTAAAAAGGACTGAATAGTAAAAATTCCATAGAAACCTTAAATGAATTGTTAATCTTTTAGAGATTAGCTTGTAAAAATTAATGCTTAATTCAAATCTAATTTTTTTAATTTAATAAAATAATTTTCAATATTTTTTTTGAATTATAGAATTAATTTTTTTCGCAAATTTTAAAATTTCAACTAATAAAATTTTATAAAATATTTTTTTATATTTAAAAATTAATTTAATAAAAATATAAATTTATATTTTTTTATTTTTTATCAAAAAAATTTTAGCAAACTGAAAACTAATTTCAATAAAAAAAATTTTTATTAGTAAAATAAGGAAATTTCTTTATAATTTTAATAATTTGAGATATTTAGAAACTATAATAGTAGATAAATGAATTATTTAAATTTATTATAATTTTTTAAATTATTATTATTATTATTTACAGTTTGTCTTGTGAAATAAAGCAATATCATAAGGACATCTTTCTATCGTCATTAAAGATGCATTATGAATTTCTTGATTTGCCATATAACTCACAACTGCTAACATCTATTGTTCCTTCAAGGCCAAATAAAATAAATGATTTTTTATTAAATTTTTTATCACTAATTTTTTACTTCACTACTCTTTTAAAAATTGCAAGAAAAAAGAGACTATTTAGAGTCTCTTATAAACAGATAAATATATTATTTAATTTTGTTATATTATTATAAAATATTTGTAAGTCTAATATAAACTTATTTTAACATTTAGATTCTTGTGCCCCTACATTAATTTTAATAATTCACTTTCAGTTATTCCAAGCCTTTTTGCAGCATCATTTATAGAAATAATTTTATCTCTTACCATACTAATCATTAATTCTATCTTCCCTTGTTCTATCCCTTGTTGTATTCCTTCTTTTCTTCCTTCTTTTAATCCATCCTTATACATTATTAAATCTAATCCTGCCATATTTTT
>CAMIYN010000063.1 GCA_946403075.1 uncultured Lachnospiraceae bacterium
GTAATTATGTATTCTAGTTCCATAACAATACCTACCTTTCTATCTATATTATACCATTGCATAGAAAAAGTAGCAAATTTATGCTACTTATTTTATTCCATATACTTTTAAATGTCCAGCCCAACCAGTTGTTCCACGCGTTACTGTATTACAATAAATATGTGTTGCATCAGCAAAATACATATCAGCAAACATATATACACTTGTACTTTGGAATACTGATAAAGCACATCTATATAAATTACTAAACCCTTGTATTTGTTCAACAGGTATATATTGTCTATTTGCGTTTTCAAAACTACCACCACTCGTTAAAACTAACATTATATATTTATAATTTGTAATTGCATCACTTAAAGCATAAGATGTACTAGCAGTTAATGTTGTATCACTTAACAATTGTGTAATTATTGGAGTATTATCAAAATTCTTATAAGGTGTATAACTTGTTGCTTCAGAGCCTACTTCTAATTGTGGTGCATAATCATTAGGATTTAATGTTGCATCATTATTTTTTTTAGCACTAAAGCAAATATACCCATCTTGTATTGTTGTAAATGTAAATGGTAATGTTTTCCAACTATCTGCTAAATCTTGAATTACTGTTCCACTTGCATTTTTTATTACGATAGTACAAGCATCTAAATCTGCAATAGATAATGTATATGTTCCTTGTGGTAAAAAGAACCCATTTGCTGTTGTATTTGTAATTCTTGCATTGTTTGTAATATATGCACCACTTTGATTAATAATACCATTATACATAATTCCTGCAAATAAATTCTTACATTTAAAATCATTAGCATAGAATGTAGTATCTTCTTTAACACCAATACTTGTTTTCTTTACTGGTTGTTTATATTCAACATATTCAGTTGCAGTTGAACCTTTTTCTAATTGTGGATTAGTATAACTTGCAGTTGAAGATGTTTGAATTGCTAGATAATTTCCTTGTGGTGTTATAGTATCTCCTGCTGTGTGAGTTGTTTTAGTTTCACTTGTCACATAAGAACTGTTATTCCAATATAATATTCTTATTGTTTGACCACTACCTATTCCAGTTAAATGATATGCTTGACCTGATTGTACTGGTATTCTTTCAGTAGATATACCATTTCCTGACGGATTATATGCACCTGTTGAACTATCATAGTTACCATTTCTAAACCCACTAAATAAATTCTTCCCACTAACATCATCTACTACTATGCTACCTAATGCTTCATCTCCATTTAACAAACCATTTAATCTACTTGCTGTTAATGGTGTTGTAGTATTAGGTAAATCTTTAAAAAATTCTCTTGCCATTATTTATCACTCTCCTTTTCTTTTTCTTGTGATAATTGTTCTTCGTTGTATTTTTTTATTTCTTCAGCATCTATGTTGTCTAATTCATTTATCATATTTATAAGCATTGTTTTTAAAACATAAGCAGGTAGTTGAGATGTGTTTATTATCTCAACTATCTTTTGCTCTGTTTCTTGTACTTGTATTGTAAATGGTTTATTCATTATTTTTCCTCCTTTATACTAACCAAGGTAATTCATCATATAGACCAATATTTGTTCCTACATATACTACAAGTCCATTTACTATGGCAACATAATATTCATAATCACCACTTGAACTTCTACCTACAACTGACATTTTACCTGTTCTACATTCGTAAGGATTAACCCAATAATTAGAATT
The DNA here is from genome assembly GCA_946403075.1 of uncultured Lachnospiraceae bacterium. Taxonomy (GTDB): domain Bacteria; phylum Bacillota; class Clostridia; order Lachnospirales; family Lachnospiraceae; genus UBA3633. The sequence goes on from CAMIYN010000063.1 coordinate 1,693, forward strand.
TCTTGTTTTCATAACACCATCAACTAATTCTATTGATGTTTTAACACTTCCTACACTACTTTGGCTTGTTCCTGTTGTAAATACTATACCACCTGAACCTTGTGCTACGTTTAAAGCACTAACATAAGGATGTGTACTTGTTCTAGTTGTAAAGAAACCACCACCACTTGTTGATAATTGAGTTCCACCACTTGAATTTACAGAAAAGTAATTATTTATATTTATACTACCACCAGTAATAGAACCGTTAAATGTAGCACTTGTTAAATTCATTCCTGTTGCAAATACATTTCCATTTGTATCTATACCAAATTTATTTTTAAAATATAAATACCAATTTCTAGTTCCACCATTGTCCATATAAGCACTTTGACCACTTTGGCTTAAGAAATATGTATTTGCAGGAGTAGAAATTGCAGTTCCTAAATGCCCACTTTGAATAGTCCAACCACCAATAGTTCCACCTGTTGCTGTTATATTACCACTCGAACTTACTTTAAAATTCTTACTATCTATTGCACCATTACTTAAGTTAATTGATGTTCCACTTGTTCCTGATACATAGTTGCTTGATTTAATAGTTCCTGTTGTTATATTGCCACCATTTATAGTTGTTTGACCACTTGTACTTAAATTAGTAAAACTTACTAATCCATTCATTTGAATAGTACCAGTTGCTTGACTTGTAGTACCATCTTCTTTTTCTATTCCTATTGTAATACCACTAGAAGTTGAACCATTATTTACTTGTAAACTTATTCCTGTAGCAGTTTGACTTATTCTTGAACTTAAAGAATTTTCTTCTCTTGTTGCTCTTGTAACTTCACTTGTTATTGCATTTGCATTAAGTTGTATTTGTGAAGAATTTGTATCTATTTCTCCTTGTAATGTTGTTAATTGTTGATTTACACTTAATGTTATATTTTCAGCACTTTGGTTTATTTTTGTATCAGTTTCAGCCTTTGTATAATATTGGTCAGTATAAATGTTTTTAGCCATTAATGTGACTGATATATAACCACTATTATATCCTAAAAGTGATACTGTATAAGTTCCTTCAGATAATATAAGATGATTATATTGATAAGGAATTATACTTTCACTAGATAATAACCCAACACTTCCATCAGCATTCCATTTACATCTTTTTGTTATTTGACAAGTTTCATCTTTTAAATCTAAATAAAATTCATCATAATGTTCACTATCATAATAAAGTAAGTCATTAGGAAGAACATAATAAAAATCTTCATTTGTATCATTATTATGAAATCTTATTTTTCTTGTTTTTAAATATGTTGTCGAACTAGGAAACAAATTACTATTTGGATATAAATAACAAATATTAGTTGTTATAGGATAAACTTTAATAGTAACAGGTTCACTTTGACTTGTTGCATCAGTAAATGTAACTGTAGCAAGTGGGCTATCTTTAGTTTGTGTCATTCCTGTAACATTTTGAATTTCGCTTTCTATAGTATCAACTCTAACTGAAAGTCTTGCTTGTTTATTAACAAGTGAATTAGGATTTCCTTCATCTATTGTTTCACCTGCTAATAATGTTATTTCAGCATTCATTTCATCATATTCTGCTTTTGCATATTTTCTATATGTTGCTTCACCACTTATTGTTACATTTTCTTTTCTTTCTTCCACTCCTATTTGTGTATCATAAGTATTAGTTATTTTACCTGTATATGTCATTATATGATTTGCTAAAGTTCTAAATACAACAGTATTTTCATCATCAACAAATCTTTTGTTACCATTTGGCAATATTTCATAATATCCATATACTTCTATTATATCATAAGGGTCTATTGCAGGGTCACCTAATATTTTACCTGTAGTAACACTATCTATTTCAAAATCACTTATACTTTCAAATATACTATTAATATGATTTTGGTCTTTAATGTAAGGATTTGCACTATTTATATATAATGTATCTAAAGTTTTATCACTACTTGTTTCATATTTTATTATTCCACTTTCATAAACAATTCTTTCTATTTTAAAAGCATTTCCTAATTCATATTTTTCAACTAAACTTAATGGTATTTTATGAACTTGCAAATTACTTAAATCTATAAAATCTAAATGACCATTTCTTTTTATCGTAGGTATTTTACCTGCTTGTTCAGCAATATATGATACATACACAGTTGCATTTATAGAATTATCATAAATACCTACTAAATCATTTTCTCCTAGAAAAGTTGTTACATCATTAATAACTCCTGCTTTAGCACATATATCATTTAATATTTGCTTTTTAGTTGCTGTTCCACCACCTGCATCTATTAATGGTTTAGCATTATATCCAAAATCAAATTTAACACGATTGTCTCGTAATTTTATTGTAGTTTTATTTTTATCATTAGTTGGATTACCTTGTATATTGAATATTCCAAGAGGAACATACTCATAGTTGTTTTCACTAATCAATGTTCCTATTGAAATTTCTACTTGGTCTTTTATTATTGAAGTATTTATATCGTGTAATATTAACTCTATTTCTTGTGAAACAAAGTTATCTAAAGAAAATCTTTTAGAACCATCATTTGGAAGTATTCTAGGAGTTCTAATTATTTTTTCACAATATCTATCAGCATTTATTAATTCACTACCATTAAACCATATTTTTACTTTGTGTTTAGCATCTTGACTATATATTATTCTTTTATATTCATCAGATGTAGCATACGCCATATTATCACTACTCCTCTACAAAACCAAAATTAACATTTTGATATATATTATTTTCAGGATTTTCTTTATCTATATAGTATTTATGGTATTTAACTGTTGCATTTCTATACATTTTTTTACTTACAAAACTCCATTCAGGTTCATAAAAGAAATAGCAATCTAACCATACATCAGTAGTCATATCAAACATATCGTGTAATTCTCCTCCTGACATAGTAGGAACATTAAATTCTAATGTCGCCACATCGTGTCTAACTCTATTTCTTATTGTGTAACCTGCTGTATTTGTATAAGCATCTAAATCAACATCATTTGCACTAGCATCGTGTTCAGGTAATGTATTAATTCCATCAATTTCATAAGGAAATTCTTGATATGGTTCACTACTACCCCACGGTCTTATATATAATTTGTCATATTCGTAATTCATATATCAATCATCTCCTTATCCTGTTATTGTTATTGGCTTTCCATTTGTTTTAGCCATATCTTGTAATTGCTCTAGTGTATAAGTTCCTAATTTATGACTTTCATCTAAATAGATGTTATATACTTGAGTTCCTTGTGATTGACCTCTATTAGCATTTATCATTGCTCTATATACACCATCACTAACACTACCTACAATTTGGTCATTGTTCATTACTGCTGTGTGAGAACCAATTTTTCCTACTAATTCAGGACCGTTTTCTCTTGCAACAAACATTTGACCTATAGGAGGTAAACCACCACTTGCATAAGTAGTTATATCGTGCCATCCTCCATTAGCGAAGACACCACCATCGGCTTTGAACCATCCTTGTACACCTTCCCACCAGTTAGCCCAAAAACCTGACCATCCTGTTTTTCCTGTAGTTTCATTAGTTGTCATATAACCCCACAACTCTTTATTTTTTTGAAGTGCTGTCTCTAACCCACTAATAATACCATTAATTATAGTCGTTGCTGTTTCTTTCATACCATTAAATATTTTTTCAAATGTATTTTTTACTGCATTCCAAGCCTTTTCCCAATCTCCTGTAAATATTCCTGTTACAAAATCAACAATGCCTTGAATACTTACTATAAGTGTATCTTCTATAAATTTAACTATTGGTTTTAATATATTTTTCCATAACCAATCAAAAGTTTTAATAACACCTTCTATTGCAGGAATGACAAAATCATTTAATATATTAGAAATTTTTTCCCAATTTTCTTGAACTTTTTTCAACCATTTTTCAACTAAAGGTTTTATTATTCTTTCAATTAAGACTTGCAAAACATCGATAACCGCTTCAAAAACAGGCTCTAATATATCTTTTATTAAATCAACTAAAGGTTTTAAAGCCTTATCCCATAGATTTTTAATTGTTTCCATTAATTTTTTAAATATTTCTGTGGTAGTCTTTAAAACAGGTTCTAAACTTGATTTAATTGTATCTACTAATTTATCTACTTTTTTTCTAAATTCTTCGTTATTTTTGTAAAGATTAATAAATATAGCAACTAATGCAACTAGCCCACCTAATAACAATCCTGTTGGGCTAAATATAACACTTGCTATTTTACTTACAACGTTTAAATCTTTAATTTTTTGAATTATTTTAGTTAATAATTTGTATAATCCACCCGTGTGTAACAATTTACCTAATAATGAATTGCCTGTAAATAACCCACTTAATATACTGAATATTTTTAGTGCACTTAAAGTACCCAATACAATTCCTATTAATTTAAGATTTTTATATGTGCCATCAGTAAATCCTAACCAATCTAATATATCATCTCTTATTTGTCTTGCTTTCATATTAACTTCATCCATTTTATCGTTATATGAACTAAATGAAGCATTGAAAGCATCTAGTATAGCAGGGTCTATTCCTGCACCTGCACTTGAACTACTATCTGTAGGAGTATTTATAACATTAAGTTTATCAAAACCTCTTAATCCTTTTAATTTATCTTTTAAGTTATCAGCACTTGCACCTGCTTCATGCATACCATCTATTAAGTCTAATGTAGCATCACTTGCACCTGTAAGACCACTATAATCAAATTCAGGTATTTTAAATCCCATCAAACTTGCTATTAAATTAAATATTTCAGTTAATACCATTAATACTGCATTAAGATAAGGCAATATTTTTTCTAATATTGGATAAAAAACGTTACCTACTGCTCTTGATAGTCTATTCCATTGTTCTTGCATTATACGGACTTGGTTAGCAACACTTTCTATAGTTCTACCCCAATCGCCTTGAGACTTCTTTAATTGGTCAGTTAATGATATAACCATTATTAATCTTTTTTCTACAAAAGATAATTGACTTATTGACCTATCTAGTCCTAAAGCATCTACTGTGTTTTGTAATGATTTTTCAGTAATATCTGCTCCTGTCGCCAATCTTATTGGTCTTGGTTGCCCCGCCAACGCTGATTGCAAAGCATTACTTGCTCTATCTATAGGTAAGTTGTATAATGAAGCAATATCGTTAGTCATTTTAACCATTAATTCAGATAACTGGCTTCCTGTTTCAGTAGGTAATTTCATAGCATTTGCTAATTGTCTGAATATACCAAACTGTCTAGTTAATTTACTTTCGTCCAATCCATATACATCAGCCATTTTATCTATAAAATTTTGTATTTCTTCAGATGTTTCTTCAATACTTCTATTAAATTTTCCTGTTTTTTCATCAATATCAGCATAAGCAACTTGTAATAAGTTTAGGTTTTCTACATAAGATGAACTTAAATCTACTAGTTGGGATAATGTTTTAAAAAGTTTTGCAGATGCTTTTATAGTTGCTATTATTCCTGCTACATTAAATGCAGTTTTCATAGTATTACTTAAACCTTTTGTTTTTTCTTTAGTTTTGTCTACTTCTTTTCCTAAACCTTCAACAGCATTTTTAACTTCTTTAGTTGCTTTACTTTGACCTGCTTTTATACTAGAAATATATCCATAAATGTTCTCAAGCCTTTTTTCATATTCTTTAAGTTTACTATCTCCAGTTACTGTATTTATAAACTTGATACTTACTTCTTGAGTATCATTCATTCTTTCACTCTCCTTTCGATTTTATTTTATTTAAATATTGTTGTTTTAATGTTCCAAAATATATAAGAGAGTTTTCAAATTCTTTATAATTTTGTTGTTTAACTTCTTTTTGTTGTTTTTGTTCATTTTCTTTAGCAATTTCGCTATAAGGTTTTTCAGGGTATGTATCAATTTTAGAGTTGTCTTTGTTTCCTTTAAATAAAGATGCTACTAAATTACCTATAAATTGCTTTAAAGAAGTAAATAATTTGCCATTTCCATCGTGTACATATAAGCCCTGTAACCAACATTTATAATCTAATTCTTCCATTTCTCTTTTTTTCTTATTAACAAAAGAAGTACGGTATGAAATGAATAATTGTGGGTCATCTTTCCAAAATTCTTCTGCACTCATACCGTACTCTATTGCTTGTGGAAAAAGATAATTACAAAAGTATTCATAATAAGAATTATTATATTTTTTTAGTATATCTTCTTCGTTTTCTACTATTTGTTGGCTAGGGCTTTCAAGTTTTTTTGTTCTTCGTTGTAACTTTCCCTAATTTCTATACACTCTTGAAGATATTGCCCATATTTTTCACCAATCCATTTAGCCTTTTCTTCATCTTCAAAATAAGGTTTTAATATTTCCTTAACTTTAGATGGTTTTAAATGATGGTTAGGGTTT
>CAMIYN010000064.1 GCA_946403075.1 uncultured Lachnospiraceae bacterium
GAGTTTATAATATGTCTTGGGTATAAACAATATGTAATAAAAGAATTTTTTAGTGATTATTTTTTACATACATCAGATGTGGAATTTGATTTGGCGACAGGTGAAATGAAAGTTCTAAATAAAAATGGTGAAGATTTTAAAGTGGCATTGATTGACACAGGACTGAATACAATGACTGGTGGTAGAGTAAAGAGAATACAAGAACATATTGATGAGGATTTATTTTTATTAACTTATGGAGATGGAGTTTGCAATGTTGATTTAAAAAAATTGATAGAGTTTCATAAATCACATAATAAGATTTGCACCATCACAACTGTTTCAATAGCACAGACAAAAGGTGTCCTTGACATTTCAAAAGATAATATGGTTATGGAATTTAGAGAAAAGAGCAGTAGCGATGAAGCAATAATTAATGGTGGATATATGGTTTGTGATAAGAAAATATTTGATTATATAGATGGAGATGAGACAGTGCTTGAAAAAGAAACTTTTTCAAAATTAGTAAGAGATAAGCAGCTTATGAGTTTTTTTCATTCAGGCTTTTGGCAATGTATGGATACACAGAGAGAAATGAAACTTTTAAATAAATTGTGGGATGAAAACAAGGCTCCTTGGAAGTTGTGGTGAGATGTATAGGAAACAAGAATTAGAAAATTTATGTAAAAATAAAAAATTTTTATTGACAGGGCATACTGGATTTAAGGGTGCATATATGACAAAATTAATAGAGATGCTTGGCGGTAAGGTCTATGGATATGCACTTCCGGGTTTTGATTTATCACTATATAAAACTACGAATTTGAAAGAAATTTTATCTGGTGAATTAATTTCTGACATAAGAGATATTGACAAATTAAAAAATTTTATAAAAGAAGTAAACCCTGATTATGTTATTCATATGGCAGCACAACCTATAGTTTTAACTTCATATGAGTTGCCAAGAGATACATATGAAATCAATGTGATGGGAACAGTAAATTTACTTGAAGCTTGCAGAAATTGTGGTGGAAATATAAAATCAATTTTAAATGTGACGACAGATAAGGTTTATGAAAATAATGATAAAAAAGGATACTTGTTTGTAGAAAGTGATAAACTCTGTGGCTTTGACCCATATGCAAATTCAAAATCTTGCTCTGAACTTGTGACTTATAGTTATAGAAATTCTTTTTTTAAAAATATGAATATTTCTATATCCACTGCGAGGGCAGGAAATGTGATAGCGGCAGGGGATGTGAGCGAGTATAGAATTATACCTGATTGTTATAGAGCAGTAAAAGATAAAAAAAATGTTTTGATTAGAAATCCATATTCCATTAGACCTTATCAATATGTTATGGAACCACTTATAATGTATTTAAATATTTTATTAAAATCAGAAGATAGAAATTTTGAAGGACATTATAATGTAGGACCAGATAAGGAAAGTTGTATAAATACAGAAAAATTAGTAAAAGATTTTTTTGATTCTTGGAATAGTAATAATAAAAAATTTGATGAAATAGATAAAAAATTTGGTTGTTTTGAAGGGTTTGACAAAAAAATAACTTCTTCATATGAAGTGAGTAAAGATAATGAAAATTTAAATAAAAATCATGAGGCAAAATTTTTACAACTTGATAATTCCCTCATTAAAAAAGTATTTTCATATAAGCCTTTATTTAATATAGAAGAAGCTATTTATTTGACAGCAAAAGGATATAAACTATTGGAAGTTGGGAATATCAATAAAAATAGGGATATATTGACAAAAAGCATTGAATTAGCACTTGATAAATTGGTAAAATAATCAATATATAGTATATTTTTTAATAAAAAAATACTATATGTTGACTTTTTATATAATAATGGTATAATATAGCCATTATTTTTTTGGAGGGTATGTATGTTTGTAGTAGAAAAGAGAGATGGCGAAATTGTAGATTTTAATATTCAAAAAATCAAGGATGCGATAGAGAAAGCATTTGTAGCTTGTAGTAGGGAGACACATCCAAGTATTATAGATGAATTATCTTTTAAGGTAACATCAAATTTTGGTTCAAAAATAAAAAATGGAGTTGTAACAGTAGAAGATATTCAAGACTCCGTAGAAGAAGTTTTAATTAAATGTGATTATTCAGATGTAGCGAAAGCATATATCTTGTATAGAAAAAAACATGAGCAAATAAGAAATACAAAAGAGACACTTATAAATTATAAAACAGTAGTAGATAATTATTTAAATATAAATGATTGGAGAGTAAAAGAAAACTCAACTGTGACTTATTCGGTTGGTGGTTTGATTTTGTCAAACTCAGGAGCAGTCACTGCAAACTATTGGTTATCAGAGGTTTATGATGAAGAGATAGGCAATGCACATAGAGAAGCAAATATACATATTCATGATTTATCAATGCTCACAGGTTATTGTGCAGGCTGGTCTCTAAAACAATTAATAGAAGAAGGACTTGGTGGAGTTCCTGGAAAAATCACAAGTAGTCCTGCAAAACATTTATCTACCCTTTGCAATCAGATGGTAAACTTTCTTGGGATAATGCAAAACGAGTGGGCAGGTGCTCAAGCATTTTCTTCTTTTGACACATACTTAGCTCCATTTGTAAAAGTAGATAATTTATCTTATGAAGATGTAAAACAATGTATTCAAAGTTTTGTATATGGGGTAAATACTCCATCAAGATGGGGAACACAGAGTCCATTTACAAACATCACTCTTGATTGGGTTGTTCCAAACGATTTGGCAGAATTAAATGCAATAGTTGGTGGAAAAGCACAAAACTTCAAATATAAAGACTGTAAAAAAGAAATGGATATGATTAATAAAGCATTTATAGAAGTGATGATAGAAGGAGATGCAAATGGCAGAGGCTTTCAATATCCAATACCAACTTATAGTATAACGAGAGATTTTGATTGGAGTGATACTGAAAATAATAAATTACTTTTTGAGATGTCTGCAAAATATGGCACACCATATTTTTCAAATTATGTAAATAGTGATATGGAGCCAAGCGATGTTAGGAGTATGTGCTGTAGACTTAGACTTGATTTGAGAGAGTTAAGAAAAAAATCAGGTGGTTTTTTTGGGTCAGGAGAGAGTACAGGTTCTGTCGGTGTTGTCACTATCAATATGCCAAGAATTGCATATTTATCAAAAAATAAAGAAGAGTTCTTTTCAAAACTTGATCATCTCTTAGACATAGCAGCAAGGAGTTTAAAGATAAAGAGAAAAACAATTGAAAAATTTATGGAAAATGGCTTGTATCCATATACAAAAAGATATCTTGGCACATTTAATAATCACTTTTCAACTATTGGGCTTGTAGGTATGAATGAAGCTTGCCTAAATGCTTGTTGGATTAAAAAAGATTTAAATGATAGTGTGTCAATAGAGTTCACAAAAGAAGTCCTAAATCATATGAGAGAGAGACTTAGTGATTATCAAGAGAAGTATGGAGATTTATATAATTTAGAAGCAACACCAGCAGAGAGCACTGCTTATAGATTTGCAAAACATGATAAAGAAAAATATCCAGATATAATAACTGCAAATGAAAACGGAACTCCGTATTATACAAATTCATCTCACTTGCCTGTTGGGACAACGGAGGATATATTTAAAGCATTGGATATACAAGACGAACTACAAACTCTATATACATCAGGAACAGTATTTCATACTTTCCTTGGTGAGAAAATGCCTGATTGGAGAGCAGCAGCAAATCTTGTGAAAACTATTGCATTTAATTACAAATTACCATATTATACTTTATCTCCTACATATTCTATATGCAAAAACCACGGTTATTTGACAGGTGAAGTATATACTTGTCCTCATTGTGGTGAAAAGACAGAAGTTAATAGTAGAATAACAGGTTATTATCGTCCTGTCCAAAATTGGAATGATGGAAAAGTACAAGAGTTTAAAGATAGAAAAGAATATAACCAACAAATTGCAAAAGAAAGAATTGAGCAAATAGAAGAGGGACAGTATAAATCTACATTGAGTGAAAGCACTATAAATAGTGATAGAATAATAGATGTAGATACTAGCATAGAAAATGGTAATGTATTAAATGAAAAAAACAATTTAGAAAATAATGAATTTAGTTTTGATAATATGGATGTTTCTGATAATATTTTCACAAGTAATGAAAATTTAAATCAAATAAGTGAAGAAAAACAAGAAATGACTATTGATAAAGATATAAATATTGAAAACACTGTCAAGCCAACCATATCAATATCACAAGATAGTGAAGAAGAAAAGAGTCAAGAAGATAAATTGAGACTTTTTACAACAAAGACTTGTCCTAATTGCAGAAAAGTAGAAGAGTTGCTTGATACAGCAGGACTAAGATACAGCATAGTTGATGCTATGGATAATCCAGAAGAGTGCCATAGACTTGGTATAATTCAAGCACCAACTTTAATAGTAAATGATGTAGATAAGTATGTAAATATAAGTAATATTATTAAGTATGTTGAAAATAAAGTCGTGATAGCAGATTAAAAAAAATATAAAAATGATTACTACTGTACTAAAAATGATAGCATAGTAAATTCAACATCATATTGTGAAAAATGGAAATAAGATTGTAAATAGATTAAATAAATTTTGAAAAGTACTATAAGTTTAGTAGGGGTGAAGCATTGCGAGCCCGTATCAAGATAAAGAAATTAGTGATATAGGTAAAAAACAAAGATAGTTGGTTTGATAGTGCTAGGGAATTTAGTTAAGGTAAAAATTAGATAGTACCTATATTTTAAAAATCATAATTTAATTATTAGTTGATAAATCTGCTATTCATATAATGTTGAAAAATAATTAGTTTTAGGCTATAATGGGATAGGTATACCATTATAGCCTAATTTTTTTGATGGAGATACATATGATAAAAAGGCATATAGAAAAAGAAATTGTTAATTTAAAAAAAATGTTTTCTTGTATTTTGATATCTGGTGCAAGACAGGTAGGCAAGACTACCTTACTTTTAGAATATGGAAAAAAATATGACTACATAACTTTTGATGATCCTTTTGCAAAAAAACAATTAAAAGAGAGTGGAATAAATTATATAGATAGATTTAAATTGCCGATAATTTTTGATGAGGTGCAATATGCTCCTGATATATTTCATTATATCAAGATTAAATGTGATTATTTAAAGAAAAAGGGTTTATTTTATATGTCGGGCTCTCAACAATTTAAAATGATGGAAAAAGTTTCTGAGTCCCTCGCAGGAAGAGTTGGAATATTAAATCTTTCAACTCTTACAAATAGAGAAGTTAATAATGAGACATTTTATGATGCTTTTATTCCAACAGAAAAGTATTTAAAAAAAAGAAAAGAGTATATAACAAAATTTACAGAAAAAAGTGTGTGGGATAGAATTTTTAGAGGTGGAATGCCAGAGTTAGTTGCTAATAAAAAATTTGATAAAAATAAATATTTTGTATCATATTTAAATACTTATCTTGAAAGAGATGTGAGAGATTTAAAACAAGTTGGAGACTTAAATAAGTTCAATAATTTTATAATTTCTGTTGCAGCAAGGACAGGACAATTATTAAATAAAAAAGAAATTGCAAGAGATGTAGGAATTGATGAAAAAACTGTAAGTAAATGGATAAATATTTTAGTTGCTTCAAATATTATTTATTTGCTATATCCATATCATAACAATAAATTAAAAAGAATGATAAAAACTCCCAAAATATATTTTCTCGATACTGGATTATGCACTTATTTAACTTCTTTCGAAACAACCAAGACACTTATGAATAGTTCTTTTGCAGGTCACATTTTTGAAACATTCGTAATTAGTGAAATTGTTAAAAGTTATTATAATGTAGGTATACTAAATCCTCCAATATTTTTTTATAGAGATAAAAATATGGTAGAAATTGATTTGTTAATCGTAAAAGATGCAACCCTATATCCAGTAGAGATAAAAAAAAATACAAATTTTGATATAAAAGATATAAAACAATTTAATATTTTAAAAAAAAATAAGACCATAAAAGTTGGGATTGGAGGTTTAATATGTATGAATAGAGATTTACTCAAACTTAATGATGGGAATTATGTTATTCCTATAAATTTTTTATAAATTTATAAAAGCTGCTTATTATTATGTTAAAAAAACTGTAGCGGCGAAGTAAAAATGTATGGGCGAAGTAAAATGTATGGGCGAAGCAAAAATGTAGGGGCGAAGCTTTGCGAGCCCCTATCAATACAGTTGTGTAGAATCGTAGGGGCGAAGCATTGCGAGCCCGATTGCAAGATAGCCGATGGATTTTATACTAGCGAACAAAAAAAATCCATAGGTGCAAGACATTTTGCAATAGAATCAAGTTTTCATGATTTGGCAATTATATATTCAGGGGGAGATGACATATTTGCTGTTGGTGCATGGGATGAAATAGTAAATTTTGCTATTGAATTATATAATAGATTTAAAGAATTTTCACAAGGAACACTTACTTTTAGTTGTGGGATTGGGATGTTTGATAAATCCCTTCCTATCTCAATGATGGCGAGACTTTCAGGAGAGTTAGAAGATGTTTCAAAATTTTATAAAACAAAAGAAAAAGAGAAAAATGCGATAACTTTATTTGATAGTCCATTAAGTAATGAATTTGAAAATACATATCATTTTGATGAATTTATAGATAATGTTTTGGGTGAAAAGTATGAGATTATAAAATCATATTTAAATCCCGAAGAACAAGATGGGTTAAAGCAAAATGAAGATAAGGGGAGAAGTTTTTTGCATAAATTAATTGAACTTGTATCAAATAGAAATGAAAAAATAAATTTGGCGAGATTTGCATATATACTTGCGAGAGCAAAGCCCAATATAGATACAAATAAATTAATGAGTAAAGATGAAAAGGAAGAAATTATTAAAAGGTATAATGATTTTAGTGAAAAATTAATTAAATGGATAACTAATGAAAAAGATGCAAAAGAATTATTAACGGCATTAAAACTATATGGATATTATTCAAGGGAAGGAGAGTAGATATGAATTATAATACTAATGGAAGATTTCAAAAAAATACATCTCAAAATCATATGCAAAATAATGGTTCAAATAGAAATTTTGAAGATTATAAACCAAACATTCATTTTAAAAATGATGAAATTGTTGGAGATAATAATAAAAATTATGTTGATGTAGCAAAAGATGTGGTAGAAAAATTAAATAATAAAGGGTATATTAAAGAAGAAAAGCTTACTACATCAAAGATTAGAAGTATAATGTCAATGATTGCCGAGATTTATAAATTGGTAATAATGAATACCGAACAAAAATTATCAAGTGAAATAATATCAAAATTACAATATTTTAAAATAAGATGTTTGTATGAGGCAGGGAGAGGTGTTGCAGAAAAAAATTATGCAGTAAAAGATTTCATAGATAGTTCAAATATTGTTGAATTAATAAAAGAAATAGCTGATAGCAGAAAAAAATTAATTAATTATTATCATTATATAGAGGCTCTTGTCGCTTGGTTTAAATATAGTGGTGGAAAAGAGAATTAGGAGGAGTTATTATGTTAGTAAAAATAAGTATAAAATCAGAATTAGAAATATTGACAGGACTTCACATTGGTGGGAATTCAGCATTTTCTGCAATAGGGGCAGTTGATAGCCCTGTCATAAGAGATAGTGTTACAATGGAGCCTATTATTCCTGGGAGTAGTTTGAAGGGGAAGATAAGATTTTTACTTGCAAAAAAATATAATCAAAAAATTGCTACAAAACATAGTGATGATGATGAGAAAATTTTAAAACTTTTTGGAAGAGCTAATTCTAAAGACAAAAAAGCGATACAATGTAGATTACTATTTAATGATATTTATCCCATTAATAAAGATGAATTAAAAAATAGAGGAGCTGAAAGTCTTACCGAAGT
>CAMIYN010000065.1 GCA_946403075.1 uncultured Lachnospiraceae bacterium
ATTGTTATCATCATCTTTGCTTTGACAGGTTATTGTATCACCAAAGCCTGGACAATCGCCAATATAATTAGGTGGCAATCCATGCTGTTTGCGATATTTTTCCCATTCTTTGTTCCAATCATTATTGCATGTTACAGTATTAATCCAATGTATTTTATCTGCATCATTTTTTTTAATTTTCTTTAAAAAATCAATTGTTTGTTGGCTATCGGTACATAAAAATAAAGTATCATTATCAGATACAATTCTATCAATATCCAAAATGCCACTTCCACAAATGACTTTAATTTTTTTAACATCTTTTGGAAGCATTTTTAAGCTTTGTCTTAATGATTTGCGAGATAAAGGTTTATCTAGTTCAATTCTCATTGTCATCACTTTGTTGAGCATATTGTATAATTTCATTATAAGCATCAATTTCGCACATTAAATAAATATTATATACACCCCTGTGTATATTACTATTATTCATTTCTTTAACAATACCAACAGTATTATTACTTAATTCTGCAATTTTATTATGGATTTTAAAAAAATAAATATCCCCACTTGTGCAGATATTAGTACCATCTAATACTTGTTGTGCTTGTTGGTATAATTGTGCTATTTGTTCTGCATTTTCATGAACCATTTCATCCATATTAAAACCTCTTAAATTTTTTAGAATAAAAAAATAGCTACTTAAATATTAAGTAGCTTTATAATGTATTTATTCTAAATCATTTAATTTTGCTTTTAATTCATCAATAGATAAATTAGCTAATTCAGCATTTTCTTTTTCATTGATGATATGCATAATTCTTTGCTTCTCTTCAATGTTGGCAATCTTTTGCCTTAATGCTTCAGCTTCAGCCTTCTTAATATCGAAAACGTGTTTAACAACATCGAGTTTAAGTTGTACCCAAGCAATCTCATCAGCCTTTTCATTATCTAATAATGAATCACCACTAATTTCTCGAAGTTCTTTAGATAATTTTTGATAAATGACATCTAAAGATGACATATCTAAATCAAATAAATCTTCAGTAGAAATTAATCCTTTAAATTCAAATCTTAAACGTTTTTGTAATGCTTCTAACCACATATTTGTCATATAACTCACCTACACAAAAATTTGATATATTTTTTCAGTATTATTCGCTAATACCTTAACTTTAAATAAGTTTTGCTGTGTTAAAGAAAATCCAACACCTGATAATTGATTATTAGATTCTTCAACTTTAGCTTTTGTACCTAATGCTTCCATGACCTTACGATGTTCATGTAATTCATTGTTTAAATATTCATTAAACCATGCATTAGGTCTACTGTCATTTTGGCAATCATTTAACATAAAGAATATGTGCTGATTACCAATTTCATTATCTCCCCAGTAATTAGGGCTGTAGCAAATGAAAGTAACTGGTGCAAATTCGTTCATTTTAATATTCCAAATTAAACGATTGCTAACTATACTATCTAATAAATTAACTAATTCGAATTCACCATCTTCATTACCAATTACTTTAGCTACATCAATATAATCATTTTGTTTAATCTTATATGGATAGCTAAAGTTATAAATGTTACCATCGAATTCGATTTCAGCTTCAAATCCTTCATCGCCACCACGATATGAGAATTGATGTACTCTGAATAAGTATTCACCAGGCAGCATATCTACACGATTTTTAAATTGAATATTTTCAACTGCAGGTTTGCCTTCTTTTGGGTCAATGATATCAACATCAAGCCAACCACCAGTTTTACCACTTTTCATATGTGAATAATAAATTTCTTCACCATCAGGAGTGGTACAATGTGCATCTAAATCGTTTTTATCCCATGTTAGACCATTATTCCAGCGAATACTGAATCTTAAGTCAACATCGACATCGCCACCTAAAGCTTTAACTTGCTCTTTCATACTATCTGCTACATTGTTTCTATATGCCCAACTAAATGGATTATCCCATTTAAACATTGATGGAGCATCTGCATTTACTGGTGCAATTAAAGAAACAAAATTATTAGCTAACATAGTTTCAGCATAAAGTGAAACTTCTTGAGCTTCAGGCAAGACTTTTTCTATAAAATCTTGTATGCTAATAGCTTCAGTATAATCGAAAGTTTTATGTTTGACAACAGCATCTTTTTCTAATTCTGCAAATAAGTCATTATCTTTTAAATTAGTTGATAAATTTCTATTTGCAAATAAAACATCATTAATGCTGACATCTTGCATAATTGCATATCTACGTGGTAAACTTTCTAAATATCCTAATTCGGTTACTTTTGCTTTTGCATCTTCAAGCATTTTTTTGGTGAAAATTGCTTTTGGTCTTTGATAATTTGCAGGTGCTACAACGTGCTCATATCTTTGAAGTGCAATTTCTAAATCAACATCATTGCTTAAGTCTTTTAAAAGAACACCGATAGAATGATTTTTGATACCAGATATAACAATACCTGCTTCCATTGATTTTAACCATAACCAATTATTTCTGATATCGTTATCAGTATTATCATATGCAATTTTTAAACTTCTGAATTTAGTAATTTGAGTTTTCCATTCATTACCACGATATAAATTATTTTCGTTGATTAAATCAACAACGATATCTAATGCTTCAATGGTAATTTCGTTTAAACTTCTTTCTAATAATTCACGAGCAGTATGATATTTATCTTTATTTCTGCCAACTTGTATACCTTGACGAATAACTTTATCAGGCAATATACTATAGAAATGGTCATTTCTTTGTACATTACCGAATTCATCTTTAGAATAAGTGGTTTTATGACCAATTTCCTTTGCAGAAGATAAGAATACTTCAGTAATTTCTGCTCCTATAATCATATCTGCTAATTGGTTTAAAATGTTTTGATATTGTGGTAATGTATTGCAAGAGAAGATGGTAATCATATTACCATCATTATCTAATGCTACAACATTACTCATTTTCTTAAACCAACGATGGCAACTTGTACAATCTTGCCAACGAGCTTCTTTATAATTTGTCTGCATTTCTTCAGGGTATGCATCCAAATATGTGTGCCATAACTTTTCAACATCAACATCAACTTTAAATAATTTATGTTGTGACATTTCTTCAGCGAAATGTTTTTGTACATCATCTCTCATTTGTTGAAAAGTAAAATTGCTATATTCCTCCATATGGTTCACCTCTATATATATTTTTTTATTTTTTAATTTATAAGTTTAACTATTTTGTTAAGCCACATATTGCACCTACAATTAGTGCAAATATAACTGCCATAAAAACTGTTAAAAACACTTTGTTTGCCTCCTATCGCTTAATTATGCTTTTGTTATGTATTTGTGGCTCCAAGAATACTTCTCTTTGCCACAGCAGCCACAAAAATCGCTATCACACTTCGAACAGGTCAGTTCTTGTTCGTGGCGAGCAGCCCATTTATGTTTATTATACAGCACATTACTATATTTACAATTAGGGCAGTAATTAATAAATGTATTAGTACCCCATTTATATGGCATATGCCTTGCTGCACATCTACTGCAACTTGGTTTTGCAGTTATGGTTACTGTATTTTTCTTACTTTTAGCTGCTGTTTTCTCTGTATAAATTTTACCATCACTAATTGCTTCTCCACTATTGTTATCTAAAATATAAGTGTCATTGATAATTATTACATTTTTATCTGCTACTGCAGATAATGTATCATTATTTGTATTTGTTATTGTTTGATTGTCTATGCTATCAGCACTATCAACTGTTACACAGACACCAAGACATAATATTACAAATATTATTCCTAAAATTAATTTTTGTACGTTGTCGATAATCACTTCCTTGTTTTCCATAAAGACATTTCACGATGTCAGTCATTTAAGCAGCAATTCAAAAAGAATTGTAAGTTATAAAAACTTAAGCTCAATGATGTTTCGCTAGGATATTTTTTTATTAATTCTCCATTTTCTTCATACCAATGGTAGATTTCAATATATTGTTTGCAAAGATTATAAAATCTTGTTTGATACGAATCCCCATTGTAAGACATTATTCAAGTAAAAAAATAAGTAATCAATTGATTACTTAAGAATTACCATCATCAACAGTTTCTTCAGATTCTGCAGAGCCAAATAAAGCTTCCTTAATCTCTGTATAAGCTGCTGCTTGTTCTTGTTCAGTCATAATGTCCACACCTATTGCATCAAGTAATTTAAGCTTGTTTGCAATAGTTAATTGTGCTTCGAGATTGTCTAAATCAATATCCAATTTATCAATCTCAACATTAATATCGCTCTCATCTAATTTCTGTGCTATTGCACCTAATTTAGTGTCAATAGAATCATATAAATCCTGTAATAAATAATATTCACAACTTGCCATAAATGTTATTCTCCTATTGTAAATCTGCAAAAAGATAATTTGCAATAATAGTATAATAATGCTTTATTTCATCAATACTCATTATACTATCTGGTGTATTATATTGAGATTCTAATAGCAATAAAGCATTATGAACCATAGCTTGTGTATTACTTATTTTTAATTCTTGTATGATTTCTTGCAAATCTTCATGTATTTGTTTTATCGCTTCATCATCATTTTCATTGTCTTTAGATGAGTTAAAGATGTTTACCATTTTTATTCACTCTCTTCGGCATTGTCTAATCTTGGACAGTCAAATATGCTGTTTACATATACAATGTTATCATATGGGATGAAAGTGTTATGTTTGCAGCCATCGGCAAAGTTAGTTATGATTCTTATTCCAATCTCTTCCAATTGGATTTGCCCTGCTTCTATATCATCCTGATTAGGTTTATAAACATAATAAGCCATACCATTGCTTAAATAAAGTTCTAAATAATTCAATTGATTACTTAATGAATTACTAATCTCTTCTTTAATTGCCATTTTCTCACCCTTTCGCTATTTTAGTTTGATAAATATTATCAACATCTACACTATTTAAAGTGTTCATGATTTCGTAATATTGTGCTTCGCCACAAGCAATCAACTTTTCAGCATCATATTGCTTTGTGACTAAAAATATATTGTCTATCGTAATATTATCTGCATCTTTAATTACCATATAAATTCTCATATTACCACAAGTATTCTTTTTCTAATTCAGCTAATCTTACAGAAGAATGATTCCTTTTGATGTAGCAATCTTTATGTTGCTCACAGAACATAATTGCTACATCAGGGATATGAGTAGTGCCAATATAGGTTTCTGTTTCATCATCAAAAACCTTAAAGATATCATAAAAAATAATTTCTTCATATAAGATTTGCACATCATCAGCATTCATTTATTCACCTGCAAACCAATGGTCTAATATGTTATCAATTAACTCATTGATATCATTGTCTTTTGGTCTTGCATATAAGAATGGCTGATTGTTACTTTTAGATTCTGATGGTAATATATCTTCATCTACCATTAAATCACGAGTGCTTTCCACAGTTTTAACAATATCTTCAGCTAATTCCAATCTGATAGGATTTTTAACAGCTAATGCTTTAGATAATAAAACATCAAAAACTTGTGTGTCATGCTCCATATCAATCTTGTCCATATCCACTTGTGATAAAAAATCTTCAAAGCTATCTGATTCGCATACTTTATTGCAAGTAATAACAGAATCCATATTTTCCTCTACAAAAAGAACATAGTCTTTACATACTTTATATAAATCAATAAAATCTACCATTTATAATCCTCCAAAAATTAATGCATATAGGTTTAATAACCTATAGCACCATTATAATAGCCCTGTTCAATTCTTTTTTCAGGGTTGTTCTGAAACAGTCTTTCTTTTCTTTTATAAGATGGAGATGCCTGATGACATCTATTGGTCCATTCTTCGATGTATTTATCAAAGTATCCAATGCTAATATTGTAAGCAACTCTCATCATAACATAAAAAGATAATCCAATATCGGAAGCAATTTGTCTTGCACGATTCATAGTGATTTTTTTGGTACAGACTCTTGTCCTGACCTTAAGCACTTGATGAATGTTCAAATTAAAATTACTACATCCATTGATAAAGAAGTTACCTGCCTTATCCATCCCATCAATACTATAAACTTGCTTTGCAGATGGGTTAACATCAAAAATGTCTGTTCCCCTTTTATATACAGAAGTTTTTTTCATTTTAGGGATTGTTTTAGGTTGTTTCTTCGGCTTATCTTCAATTACAGGTATATTATCAAAATCAAAAACACCATTTACAATATTAAAGATTATCCTATGTAATGTACTAACTGCAATTTTAAGTTTTTTAGACATTTTAGTAATATCTTTAGTTGTACATCCATGATTGATATTTTCTTTAATGTAATTAATGTCATTGACATTCAATTTAGATTTACGACCTGAAATTCTTACAGAACCATCAGGATACACAGCAACATCTTTATATAATTGCTGTTCAGATGGAAAGATTTCAACAATAGCATCTCTATCCATTTTTGTAAGAATTTGACTATTTTGTCTAATGGTTGTATCAAGTCCAGTTTCATTACTCATATAGGAATCAATCAATGTATTAATTTCTTTATGAGTTGCATCTAACATCTTATTGATATCTTCTTTTAAAACAGCATAATCATTCTTTTTAATACTGTCTTTTCGAACATATTCAATACCATTAATGGTTAAAGTATCTTCCATTTACATTCACCTCTCTTTAAAATATTCAATTGCAACATCACTTTTAGGCACAATACCAGTAAAAGTCATTACACCCTCAATAGTACGAGTATTATGAGATGATGGCAGTTTCAAAGCCTTTTTCACAACATTAGAAAAAGCTGTATATGAATCTTGCTTAATTGTTGCTTCAAGCATATTATAATTAATACACTTGCTAATAAAATTAAACAAATCATCATATGAAATCTGTTCATCATTATCAATAGTCTGCCCTTCAATATATGCTGCTTGGAAATGCTTTTCTAAAAAGTACCTTTCAGGGAAAGTGCACATTTTTAATCGTTCTTCTTTTTTGGCATCAGTAAAGTTAATTGGCTTATTGCTTTTATGCAATTCTTGTTTCAAATATACTTTAGTGGCTTCTTGGACAAGCCATTGTTGACAAGAATCTTGCACTAAATCATTCCAATTATATCCAAGACTTTGTATCTTTTTAGTTGGAATAACAATTAACATTCTTCTCTTGATACCTTCTCCAATGGATTCTTCATATAAGTTTTGGCTAAAGTTGTTACCGATGAAAAACATATGTGGCACATTTTCAGGTGGTATATTAATAGTATCATAGTGTTTCTTTTCAACTGCTAATATCTGTCCACCACTTAATTCCTTAAACTTACTGCCGAAATCCTTTGGTGAAGATTGAATTTCATCAACGATTACAATATCATTATCAGCCCATAATGAAAAACCAAATTGATTTTTCTCTGTTAATTTACTAACGAGCTGACTACCTACTTTATAAAATATTGAGCATATTGCTTTACTTAAAGTTGTTTTTCCAGTACCACCTTTGCCAAGCAAGAAAATACTTTCCTGTCTTTGAGTGTATCCTTTATCATAAAGGCAACATCCAATATAAGCTAATAATGTTTCCCTATCTTCATCGGTAAAGCATTCATTAAATATATGCTCCATTGGATTCATCTCAATAGGCTCATCTAAATATAATTCAGTTTGAGTATTTTTCAATGGCATAATAGGTGTTTGTGGGTTCAATGGCACAATCTTATTGGTTTGCACATTGTAAAAACAATTATTGAAGCCAACCAAATCAGTATTTCTATATTGAATTTTGTTACAATACAATGGTATATCTTCAAATAGGATTTTTGAATTGATAATATCACCACTTTTATACTGATTCTTTTTGCCATACTTTACAAAGTTAGTGTTATCGT
>CAMIYN010000066.1 GCA_946403075.1 uncultured Lachnospiraceae bacterium
TCCAATCATTTCGGTCTATGTGCTGAATGACACTATCAAGGGTATTGTTTCTCATCCCCTTAAATATCTCATGCATTATATATTCATCTGTTCTCTTATTGTCATAGTTATCATTATAACTTGACCGGAATGTATTCATTCTGCCATTAAATATTGTTTCTATATCTTCTTCTACTAACACTCTATCATTCTTAATAGGTTTGTTTCTATCTGTTATGTCTCGCCAGAACCTACCCAAAAAGTCTACTTCTTTTTCAGATTTTACACATGTCATACCATACCTACTCCAACCTAATTTTTGTGGCATTATATATGAATATATATCTGATTCATTTATTACATTCATTATACTGCAATACTTACTCTCTACTGTATTTATATCTTGTCCTTCATAATTATATACTGTATATGGTGCTCCAAATGTATAAGCATATACCCCTACTGAATCTCTATTACTTGCTATTGATGATTTATTATCTATTATCCTTGCAGAAAGTATATTTGCTACTGCTCCACCAGTATTATAGCCTGTTATCCAATAAGTATTTGTTGACTGTGCTACACTTTGTGATGCAATTGTCATATTGGTATTTATTTCATTATTACAAATTACTTTTGCTAATTCATCAAATACTTTATGGTTATTGCTGTAATATCCACTGTCGCCACTCGTTCCTATATGCTCCATATTTTTATTAGAGTCATTTTCAATTATACTCTTTATAATTATTAATTTCACTCTCTTTTTTATTGGTGTTTCGTCAGCATTATGTGTATATTCTATATCATTAGTTGCTGTTATATAATTAACTCTACTACCACCTGCTACTGCTTCACGAGTCGTTCTATTGTCGTTCATACCTATACGACTTAATAATTGTTCTACATCATTTATCTCAGTGTTATATGGATTTTCCATTGCATTACATAACATTAAACTCATAGTTGATAGTTCATCATAATAATTCTTATTGTTCATAAAGAAATATCTATAATCCATATGTGTTTCTGCATTTGAGACACTTTGCCCATCTTGTGTCTGCATATCTCCACTTATTTTATTATCAATCAATTTTCTATTTCTCAATTCTACATCTTCATACATTTCTCTCTCTTCAAAATCAGTTAGTCCATCAAAGTCTGTATCTTTTATTACTGGGTTTGATGAATAATCATATAACTCTACTGTAAGTTTACCATCTTCTACTCCAAAATGACATTCTGCTCCATTATCATCTCTCCTTTCTATTGCTATATCTCTGACATTATTTATAAAATTTGTCATTATTTCTTGCTTATCTTCTTCGGAGACTCCAGACTGCTCTTTTCCATATAGTTCTGCCATTACCATCTTTTCTACAAATTTTGTTATATCTACTGAATATGCATTTGTTATTAGTTCATTTCTATCAATTATGCCATCGCCATCTGTATCCCTATCGCCTTCATCACTTAAACTCTGAAGAAGTTTTACTCTCTGCAAATCTTTAAGTAATATACTACTATCTTGCCTCCCTGCACTATATGTCATTATATTTGTCCCTATATTATAATATGCATACTCACTCTGCACTCGCTCATTCTCTACTATATTCTTTGCCAACATATATGACCTTGCTGCATTTTTTTCATTTAATCCCGACCATATTGTTTCATCTACATTGCCATGCTCATCTTTACAAAAATCAAACATTGCATTTTGCATATTTACCATTGCATTACTAAAACTAAAACTTGATGTGTTATTATAAACTTCCTCTGCTCCAAACATTCCTTCTGTATTATCAGCACTTTCTGTAAACATACTTCTTACTTTCGTTATTCTATCATAAAATGCTTGTAGCTCATCACCATATAAATAAGGAAATTCTCTATTTGTTAGTTCTTCATACTCCATCTCCCAATCTGCTTCACTTGCTTCTTCTTGTGTCTCGTTAGCAAGCATAAAGGATGTTAAGGTGCTATGAGATGAAGACTTAAATTTAGTATCATAATAATACATCCATTGATAGGCTCCATCTATAACTTTATCTATTCCTTTATAATCTCCATCATCTTCAGGCCATATCATTCTGCCACTATTATCTTTTTCACAATATACATAAAAGGGCCATAACTCTTTTTCTTCTACTTTTAGTCTTAAATTCTTTTTACCTTGAAGGTTTTTATTTCTAAACCTACTCTCCATTATAGAGAATATAACACCTCTTATGGCTGGTCTATATTCTCTATCAAATTTATTTATAAAACTATTTAGTTTTGTAAGTGCAGCACTTGCATATACATTCTTAAAGAATTCATTTTGAACTCGCCTTAATTCTGATTCATGTTCGTTTGTAAAACTTATTGTCCAAAACTTTCTAAAACCATCTGCTTTAAAACTTTGCAAATAATTTGTTCCTTCTTCATAGTCTTTGGCATACCATGTAGTTATAACTTTATTCATTGCTTTTTCTATTGCATCGAGCACAGACATTGGGTCTTCTGTCGGCTCACTATCTCCTGTCCATTCCACACCAGTTTTATCTACAAATGGTACCGTGTAATTTTGATTATAATTTTCATATGCATAATTCAAAAATCCTACCATATGTTTACTATAATCCATATTATAGATACCATAACCCTTTGCAACAGCTGTTGATGTTTCATATGATCTTACACCATTTCTTATAATTCTGTATTTATAAGTTACTTCTTGTGATTTATATGTAGTAGCTTGTGGTGAATATCCATAGTGATGCTTTCTCCAACCTATCCAAAAACTGCTCCCATCAATATTTTCAAATAATGGTGAAGCCAATACCCCACCCTCTTCTTCATCTTCATCAACTATTGGTCCTATTTCAGATCCTTGACTCTCACTACTTGGTTCAGTAGGGTTATCTGATTCATTTTCATCACTTTCTTCAGTATCATCAGTGTCTTCTTCCTCATCATTCTCTTCTTCATCAACATTTGAAAAGCCTGCTTCTGTGATATACTCTCTTGAGTTTCTCGCAAAACAAATTAAAATATTACTAAAAAATAGTGATAAAAACATTATTAGTATTATAGGATAAACTTTATTTTTCATAAACCTCCTTTCCCGACTAATTTAATTATAATTTACATTATTTTATTATAAATTTCAATCATTTTATCTAACATTTCTTCATAATACATTGTTTTTATTGTTAAATTCAAATCTGTATGACCAAAACAAGTAACAATAACATGCCCTGGACAAGCGAAGTGTGGATGTCCATTACATGCAAAGCATCCATCTGCATCAAAAGGTGGCTCGTGATTATCATGTGGACATTCTTTTTCATTCTTACCACACACATGCTTGCAACCTGCAACTATTTTACAATTAGTACAACTGCTATGTCCACTTTCATCTCCAATACTATATACGGGTGGATCTATTGTTATCATACCTTCATCTATTCCATATAACTCTCCATGATGACATTCTAATTCTTGCTGACATCCAGCAAATGTTTTTGTAGTGTGGTTAAATGTTAATGCTCCTTGACTACATACTTCACATATCCCTTTTATTTTCGCTAAACTATACATTTCATCATCTTCACACACCACTACTCCCTTATGGTCTGCACCTGTCCCTGAAAATATTGTTTTTAATTCTCTTTCATTACCTGCATATTCTTGTAACTCTGGATAGTGATAAGTTTTTGTTATTAAAAATGGATCATACATAAGTCCATATTTACCACTTTCACCCATAAACATATCGCACTTATAAAATCCTACAACATCACCACTTCCACCTTCTCTTTTACTTAATGTCCCCTGACACATATAATCTCCACAATAATATTTACACCAACTACAACCATGTTCACAAGGATATAACTCTGTTGAATCCCACATATAAGTATGCGATATTTCAAATAACTTTGTAAATATAGTTTTTAATTCTTCATCATTATATTTATCCATATCTGATCCAAGTGATGCTGATAAAAATGACATCATATCTATAAAATTACTTTGTCCATCAATTTTACTATCATCACCTTTCTCATATGTTATATGATATCCGTTAACATAATCAAGGTTTTTCACGAAATCTTCATTTTCTTTGCCATTTACACCATAGTAAATTTTGTCGCCTCTTTTATTTTTTCTATTTCTACAATAATCTATTTGTAAATCTTTTATTTCCTTCTCATATTTTCTATTTAATTCTACATATAGCTCACCAAACATTTTTAGCTTTTCATTGCTAACAAATGGCATAGATTTTGCAGCACCTTCAAGATAAAGTTGCTCACTTTGTTGCATCGTAGTAATTATAACTACAATTACAACAGTAATCAAAATTATACCAGCTCCTACAAGTCTTGGTATTAACCACTTTTGAAACATTAATTTTTTATATGGATCTTCCCTCATTTTACACCTTCTAATTTAAATAATCAGAAATATATATTCTCATATCTCTTAGTATATACTCACTATCAAGCACACCATATATTCCACTTGTTACATCAGCTACAATTTCATTTCCACTAAAATCAGTATCTATTGGTATAAACATTCCATTTTCATATTTACACAAAATCAGTTTTTCAATTCTATCATATACCCTTGATACATCAAAAGTCATTTTGACTTTATTATTATTCTCATTTTCTACTTTAAATGGTTTTGATACAAGTGCCATTACATTATCAAAATTATTATTTTGATAATTATGAAATTTTATATTTTCATCTATCAAACCATTAACTTCCCCACTAACACTCTTTATAATAACATCTCCTGTTTTCAATTCGTTTGGCACTAATGATAAATCTAAACTCTGCTGTATTTTTCTTTCACTATCAAGTATTACTTCATCTGTATACATATTAGTAGGATTAGTCCCAAGTTTTAGTTCAATATTATCATTAAGTCCATCGCCATCCGTATCTACTTCTAATGGATTTGTCGGTGGTTCACCATATACTTCATCATAGTCACTTATTAAATCTCCATCTGTATCTTCAAGTATCAAACTTGTGCCAAGCTCTACTTCTTTTATATTAGACAGTCCATCTCCATCATAATCTCTATTAGCATCATTTCTACTATCATTAAATGTATCATATGATAAAGGGTTATAGTTTAATAACCTAACTTCAATATAATCAGATAGCCCATCATTATCACTATCTTTTTTATTCAAATCAGTCATATACATATATTCATCATAATCAGATAACAAATCGCCATCTGTATCATTTTCAGTATATGCTACAGCATTACTATTAGAAAACTTTACTGTGATTTCATATTCAAATCTATAAAATCTCTCATTAAATTGTATACTTTCAAATATGACTTTTTTGAATTCATCTTTTTTTGAATAAATATTTGGTATATATGAACTTGCATTTATACTACCTGAAACTGCTGATACTATAATAGATGTCAATAACAAAAACAGCATCATTTTAAATGGGTCATCATAATTTTCATTTGACATATCCCTAATCTTTATCATGACAGTTATGAATACAAAATAGAAAATTATAGCTACAAATATCACTATTAATATTATTAAAAAGATATTACTACTTTTATTAAACTTTTTATCGATTTCTTCTTGTTTTTCTCTGTCTTTACTAAATTCTTTATAGTTTTTATTAGATTCATCTACATTTACATAATTTTCTCTATTGTCAATGAGAATTTGAGATTCTTTGTCTAATATAGGATTCTCATTTTCATCATATGCAATACTTTTATATTGGTCTACTAAAAATCTTTTATCATATTTATAATTATATGTTAATGTTTCATTTTCATTCTTTTTTATGTTTATATTCTTTTCACTTGTATTCTTATTTAATCCATTTTGCCTAAATCCTTGTGGTGCATTTTCTTTTACAATAATTTTAGCACTCTCGTATGGATTATTATTTGTAATTGTAAGTCGTGCTACGACTCCTTTATCTAAATTCTTATCTACTCCATCATTTTTAGTTTGTTTGTTATCTTCTATTTTAACTCCAATTCCCTTATTTAATGATTCACTTTGTTTTTCTAATGTAAGATTTATCTTTATGCCACTTATATCAAGTCTTTTGGCATACAAATTATTAGCATTTGCAAATATGCATAATGCTATAACTAATAAATTTAGTATAAATATAGTATTGTTTAATATCACTTTAATCATTTTTTTCATTCAACACCAACTCTTCATCATCCGATGTATTTATAAGTGCATATATCAAATTATTTTTCTCATATCTATTTACAAATGGTATAGTTGTTTGATTATTTAGTTTCTTCCCTGCACCTATAACAAGTATTCCTTCGCCTGCTTTCTTATTTCTTATATGCTTTAATTCTTCATTTGTAAGATTAAGTGTGTTTCCTATTATTTCTCTATCTTTTTCAAGCATTGATAACAATATATTCATATTTGTATTTGCTATAACTTTTCTTCCATCTTCACTTGATAGGACATCTTCTGGATTTTGAGTTATACCTACAGGACAGCCTTTATATTTTCTAAGTTGCTTCCAGTATTTAGCCATCCAACTCGCTGTTTCTTCACTCCTAAACATCAAATGAAACTCATCTATGATTAAATCAGTAGGTATTCCCTCATTTTTGTTTTTACATATTTTAAGCCATATAGTATCACAAATAACTTCCATAGCGAGAGTTTTTAAATCTTTTCCAAGTTTTGATAAATTAAATGTTATTAATTTATTTGAAAAATCTATATTTGATTTTCCTCTAAATAATGTGCAATGAGATTTATCTGCATAGTATTCTACTGCTTTTAAAATTTCTCTATCTTCACTATCAATGATATGTGGACTTCTGTAATTATCTTCTTCAAAGGGCTCGCAATGTTTCGCCCCTACGGTTGTTTGGTTCGCCCCTACATTATTCCGATTCGCCCCTACATTGCCTTCATTTATGATATATCTTAATGCTTTTACAAAATCCTCTATCGTAGGTATGTCATTTTTGCTATTAGTCATTGACCACTTATCATATATCATAGATACTGCATTTGATATAGTAGTTCTTTGACCTGATGTGATAGGTTTATGTAACATCTCGGCACATACTGATAATATAAAATCTTCTTTATCAGATATTGAGTTATCTCCATATGATAAATCTATATCAAATAAATTGATATGTGATTTACCACCACCTGTTATCTCTATATTCTCGCCACCAAGTGCTTCAGTAAGTTTTGTATATTCATTTTCATTATCTATTATAATAGTTGACCTATTTTTGCCACTAAGTATCCTATAAAGTATTGTTTCTTTTGCCTTGTAACCTTTACCTTTTCCAGACATACCAAGTATTAATGAATTATAATTATCTCCACTCATTATGTCATACATGATAGGATTACCTGTTAAT
>CAMIYN010000067.1 GCA_946403075.1 uncultured Lachnospiraceae bacterium
TGTAGCAAGGAGTCGAACCTTGCTATAAAGAACCGATTACAGTTGGATGATGTACTGGATAATCTGTAAAGTTTTCAAATTGACAATCTTGCTCATCATCATACACTAATGGATTACAGGAACAATGATAATTGTCTGATTTGCTATAACTCATCTCAACATCATCAAATTTATCTCTTACTTTAACATAAATCATTTTGTCATCATCAAAGAAGATTAATCTTGTTTTGGTGATGACTAATTTATTGCAGTATAATGTTCCGAAATTGCAGTAAAATGTGTGATTTATGGTATCTTTAGGCATTTCTAAAACAACTCCTAATTGCAATTCATCAATGAATCGTTTAAAAGTGGTCAAAGAGTAAAATTTTCTGTTTTGAAATTTGATATTCATTATTTCTGCTTCATCCAAGAATTTTTTTGCTTCTTCTAAATCGTTTATTACTTTCATTGTTTTTCTCCTTTCATTATTGCTCAAGTGAGCAGATAATTGTAGCAAGGAATCGAACCTTGCCTAACACCAGTACAATTAGTATTCATAGATGATATGAGATTCATCTTCGTTTTTGTCTTTATAGCCCACTTCATCAACATAACTAATGAATGCATTTGCTACGATTTCATCATTGTAATATACTTCAACAGATTCATTTGTTATTATGATTTTATTGGCTTTGTCAATGGTTACAGAATCAATCCAAGCATATCCACTAAAGTACCAAACTTTATCAGATAATTGGTTGACAACTTTAAGAAAATTATTGTAATCTTCTTTGTTATCAAAGCTGATTTCCAAATCTTCTTTGTATTCAGTAATGACATTTTCTTCTTCCACTTGGTTAACATCCATATGGAAAATAAGTTTGCAGTCATCTTCGTGTTTATCCATCTTCAAATCTTTAGAGTTATAAATATCCCAGTTGTTGAAGTATTTGACTATTTCAATTACAAAGTCATCATCATATTTCGGAAATATTTTTTTACCCCAGTCATTTCTGATGTTATCTTCATACAATATTATTTTTGCTTCAATCATTATTTTCTCTCCTTATTGGTATTGCCTTAATTGGCAGATAATCGTAGGATGGAATCGAACCATCCTTTAACTTTTCAGACTCCTTTTTTATAACACCAGTACGATTATGTTTTTTATCTCATTGTCTTGTTGATAATAGGTTTTTATTTTACATCGGTTACTAACCGAGCATTGAACCCCAAACAATACTCCTTTCGGCATTCACCGATGCAACAGTCGGCAAGAGTTTTATTACTCAAGCACTTAGTTTAACGAGATTTCGCTCATCAAATGCGAATATTTCTATGCTTATGGAATAAGGTATCCCATACTCTATCCTTTTCGCATTCTAATTTATCCAGTAATGCTAAACATTGAAAATATTCTTTTTTAGAAGAAGCATTCTCAATGTTTTGTTTGCATTTTCTGATATCGTGATTGATTTCAGAGAATGTTCTCATATGTATCGCTCCATCAGAATTTCTTGTAAAGTGGATTTAATTGCTCAACAAAGTCATCCAACTCTTCATAAGTGTATTCACCATTGTTGAAGAAATCTCCATCCCATTCCAAGAATTGTTCTACAGATTTCACATATGCTTGATATTGCTCTTCGTTGATTAAATCGTAGATATATGGGATATGTAAGATTTTTATGATTGCTTTTAAATCATCATCTGACCCCATATAAGAATCCTTTCTGTTGGT
The DNA here is from genome assembly GCA_946403075.1 of uncultured Lachnospiraceae bacterium. Lineage (GTDB taxonomy): Bacteria > Bacillota > Clostridia > Lachnospirales > Lachnospiraceae > UBA3633. The sequence continues at coordinate 1,724 of CAMIYN010000067.1, forward strand.
TTCGAATTCTGCCCAAGCCCAAGCAATAGATTTGACAACATCTAATTCTTTTGTGGTAAGAATTAAGACATTATTTGCTTCAACTTCGATTGCTTCATCATTACTGTTTAATAAGTGATTTACTTCGCTATCGTTACCAATATTAGATACAAGGATATCTCCTTTTGTATCAATAATGGTAACTTCACCATTGAAATCGTTTTCGTGGATTTCAATTGCTCCGATTCTTGAGTACATACCTTGAATGTCTATTAACATATTTTTTCTCCTTTATTTTTATACTGCAATGCAGTAAATTAGGTATGGTAGGAATCGAACCTACCCCTGAACCATTTACCTATCCCCAACTGATGTGGTAATGACTATTGTAGCCATCTTTAGTTAAAGCACCATTGCATAAGACAAATAGTGATTTAATCTGTTGTGGATGACAGATAATTCTTCTTCTGTCATTTACGATTAATTCAAAGGAATTTGGATACAATTTGATTCTTGCATCTTCTTTCTTTGATTCATCATAGGCTCTGCCGAATCCACCATCGTTCCAGTAATGGTTAATTCCATTAATGGTGATGTGATTGGATGCCAATGGAAGCCCAATGTATTTTCCATCTTCATCTTTATCTAATAAAGATGGAAAAAGAATTCTCAAGTCATTGTACTGATTACCTTTACTTAATGATTCTATTTGCACCATAATCTTTCTCCTATAATTAATGTAAAAAATATAGCAGATAGGAATCGAACCTATCCGAGAACCATTTGCTATACAACTATCACATATGGCTTTTGTAGTGTAAAAGCGATAATTAGCAACAATATAATGATAATTAAGCCTTGTATCATTAAGATTTCGTTGATTCTGATGACTTTAGCCCTTTGTGGATGTAGGCTTTTAGGTCTTTTTCTTGGTCTTGGAATTGCCATTGATATTACTCTCCTTATTGTTTTATTGGGATTCTTCTGAATCCCAGTATTCTACAAGTGTTTTAGCCCAATTTTCAACATTGTTATGGTTGAAATTCGGACAGTCTGTTGTTTGTTGAAGTTTTAAGATATCTCTGTGGATTAATTCCACATTAACTGGTGAGCCACTTACTGCATAATTGTAGCAATCTTTACCATAGTCTTGGTAAATCTTGATGCCAATTTCTTCTAAAATGGAAATATAGTTTTCAGATACTCCCATTTTATCAATTAAAGGCAGTAATGCTTCGTTTTGGATTTTCCATTGATAAAGGCATTTATCTTCGACAGAGTAATAGGCTTTATCTCCATCTGTGATGTTGTAATAAGCATCTATTCTTGCCCAATTAAGCCCATCAACATAGATACCCAAGTTATCGGCAATATAATCCATTAAAACATCTGCATCTTCAATTTCCCATTCTTGTACTGGTTCGTGTGTCAAAGTAATTTCATATCTTTCTTTATCTGCATTATGAACAATGCTTTGTAAAGAAAGGCTTGAATCATTTACTGCGACACCGATTTGGCTAACAAATTCTTCAAATTCCATTATTAATCTCCTTTGCCTATTGGCAATATTAGAAGCAAGGAATCGAACCTTGCCTAAAAGAACCATCTCTAATAATCGTAGCCAAGATTGGCTAACTGATTTTTGATATCTTCGTATTCTGCTTTACTTTGTGCCTTTTCTAATTCAGAAATGGCTTCTAAAGTGAAATGCTTGTTATGAAGATTCATAAATTGATTCAAGATTTCAAGCACATATACTGTTCTGCCATTTATAACAGTATTTTTTACATCTTTCATTGTAAATTCTCCAGTTATTTTGGATGGTTCATCTAAAAAGCCAACTCTGTGCTTTTTAAATTTCACCATCTGATTGTATGCTTGACCATTGGATTTGTAAGCGAAGAAATCGCTTAAGAATCTGAAGTCTACATTATAAGTATATACTGCTTGGAAAGTGCCAGTTAAGGCATTTCTTCTTGTCATAAAGCATCTTAACTTCATTTGCCCATCTTCGAGAACTGGAATTGGCAAAATCCATTTCTCTGAACTGTTTATGTATTTTATAAACAAATTATCGATGTTTAACATATTTTTTCTCCTTTAATTTATTTTAAAAATATCCAAGCAAGGAATCGAACCTTGCTTAAGACCACTTGGATTCGGCTTTAGAGATTGTTACATCTTCCATTTTTTCGATAGGTGGATGTATAATCTCTTCTACCATTTTGTATTCTTCCCATTCTTCAACTGTATCGTACCAGTAAGAGTTATCACAGTAATCTAATAGGAATTTAGCGAATTCTCTGATTTTCTTTTTGTTGAAATCAGTCTTTACCTTAACAATATCCCATATAGCAGACAATGGAATGTCCTTTTCGAACCATTTTTCCATTGAATCCCATACTTCTGCAATACTATTGCCTTTAGCAATGAGATGTACTTTGCCATCTCTTATATCAAAGAGATGGATAACATCTTCTTGCCAAGTTTCACCACGAGAACAATCGAGATACAAAGTGTTCTCGTACAAGGTTGTTGGTTTGCTCATTGTAAGGCTTATAAAATCGCCTTTAACTCCATAACCATTTTTTTGGTTAGGATTGATTTTTGCAATCTTTCTTGCATAGCCTTTTTTGTGTGTTCCTTTTCGACGATGGAAAGTTTCAATACCACTTTCTTTGCCGAAAACGATATCTATGCTTTTGGTTTGGTCAAGAGATTGCTTTAATGCTTTTCTTTCTCTTAACCTTGTCACATATTCGTTTTTGCTATAATGTTTGAGATGTTTTACTTGCTCGGTGATGAACCAAGCCTTTTCATCTTCATTGTAATGCAAATAAACGAAATATCCCTTGCTACCATATTTGTTTTGGAAATGCAAATCATTTATTGCATTTCTAACTCCTTTGGCTCGAATGTATTGATTCGGTTTCCAAATTAACTGGCAGATGGTTTCTTCGGTATCAGTATTGACACCTATTACTTGTGCGATTTCGTGTACCATTTTACAACTCTCCTTTCAATAGTTTTTGAGCATTTTTGGATTGACTCAAATAGATTAAATCAGAGTCAAATCTTCCACTTTTTAGCTGATGAATATCGTAATCATAACGAATGTGATTTCCACATTTGAACATCATAAATAATCTGTCAATTTCATTAAAAGGATTGGTGTCATCTCTGATGACAACTTGTTCAACAGACAACATTTCACATTTATTGCAACTGCATTTTTTTGTACAAGTCATTATCTTTCTCTCCTTTGCCTATTGGCAATAACTGTAGCAAGGAATCGAACCTTGCGAAACTACCAGTACAGTTAATCGAAGTGATATTCTTCCACTTCTTCTTCGGTGAGTTCATCAAAGATATTATCAAGGAATATATCCCAACTCTTATTCAATGTTCTCATATCTTCTGCATCATCTACAGTAACGATGGCATCTTCTCTGAATCTGATTGGTACAGATTGTACCATTTCAAACTTTTCAATGCCAATTTCATCTCTTCCGAAGTAACTTCTTAAAGATGATTTATTGGTTATATCGACATCGTTGTAACTGATAGGATTATTTTCTAATCCTTTATCAATTTTTACAACAATTGCATCGCTACCAATGATGTCAAAGTCATCTACGATTGAAGAGTCATCTGATACAACTCTGAATAATGTATCAGAGTTGGTTTTGATGAATAAATCTCCAGTAATCTGCTTGAATTGACCATCACCAAGATGGTAATCGCCAACATATCTGCCGACACGAATGATATACTCTTCATTACATACTTCATTTAATGCTTCTGCAAGTTTTGTAACATCAATTTCCATTATTATATCTCCTTTTGCTTATTAGCAAATAGCAATAGCAAGGAATCGAACCTTGCCAATGAACCATTTATTGCTTTAGTCATCATCATCTGAATTACATCCACCACATTGTTCACAAGGCAAAAAGCCATTTAAACAACAGAGAATGAATCCATCGCTTGATTCCATTATTATTATCACCTTTTGAGCATTGCTTGTTTTACTGGTTCGTAATCGAACAGTAATCTGTAACGAACATAATTGGTCTTTTTGTCATAATAATACAATTTACCATACCATACATATTTTTCAGTACGAATAAATTTGCAATTATTAAAAGTCATTAATTCGCTTACTTCCTTGAAGATTTTTTCAGTCTTAAAGACTACATCATCTCCAAGAAATTTAGGTACGAATTCAACTGCGATTGCAAATACGATTTCATCATTTCCATCTACGATTGGTTCGTTAAAAATGGTGTGGATTGGTACACCATATTTTTTACCAATTTTACTGCAAATATCATAAATTGTTGCTTCATCCATTATCTTCCCTACCATAATATCACCAATTGATTTTGAAGTTATCTGTCATTATCTCCAGTAATTTTTGGTCTTAACATAACCTGTATCATTGTACAGGTCAAGTAAGCCATAAATGATGTAGGAGATGCATATTAAACAAACTATACATTTCAGAATCATTTTTTTCTCCTTAAAATTAATTGGATAACTGAAGCAAGGAATCGAACCTTGCTAATAAACCATTTCAGTTGACATACCATCTGCCATCTATCTTCTGCAAGAAGATAAGGCTATGTGGATACAGAAAAGGTATGTTTGCACATACCTTTTTGATTTCAGTTAAATTGTCGCTATCAATACTGTGTGTCTTTGCAACATTATCCAAATCAGAATATAAGGATACGATTTCTTCCATTAAATCACATCCTTAATCTTGCTTTGGTATTTTGGTTGATATCTCTCCATAAAGGTATTTGGAGAGTCAAACCATCCACCAATAACACCTAATTCAATGAATTTGACTTGTCTTTGGACATTTTCACCATACATTGAGTAAGATTTCATCACTTCAATGAATGAGCATTCGGCATTATAGAGAATCTCATCTCTGAAGTCTGCTTCATCCAATACAATGTCATCATCATCGAAATATCCAAGATATTCAAGTATTGCTCCTAAATACTTCTTTGGATAGTTGAATCCGATTTTAAACAACTTTTCTGCCATCTTCTGATGGTCACAGAACCAGTTGCCATATTTATCGGTCTTTAACTCTGCATTTTCAAGCACTTTTAGGTCTTTTTGAACATATTGTGGTAATTCCATTATTAATCTCCTTTAAGTTTTAAAGATGAGCCAAGCAAGGAATCGAACCTTGCAGAAACCATTTTGGCTCTTTTTGGCAAAGTTTAACTGTTTATTCTTCGTTAAAATCCCAATCTAAATCGTTGAGATTAACTGTTA
>CAMIYN010000068.1 GCA_946403075.1 uncultured Lachnospiraceae bacterium
AAATAAATTTAAATATAGAAAGGTAAAATTATGACAAATTTAGAAGAAAAAATTATTGAAAATTTAAAAAAAATTATAAAAGAAAATTACAATATTGAAGTAGAAGATAATTTGGTGATGCTTGAATTACCAAAAAATAAAGATAATGGGCAGTTTACTACTAATGTTGCGATGAGACTTGCAAAAAGACTTTCAAAAAGTCCATATGAAATAGGCAATGAAATCAAAAATAAAATTTTAAATTCAATAGATGAAATAGAAAAAATTGAAATTGCAGGTGCGGGATTTATTAATTTTTTTATAAAGAGTGATAATTTCTCAAATATAATAAAAGATATAATAAATTCTGGTGAAGATTATGGAAAAAATAATGAAGGCAAAGGTGAAAAAGTTTTACTTGAGTATGTGTCTGCAAATCCTACTGGGGCTTTACATTTAGGACATGCAAGAGGTGCTGTGTGGGGAGATTGCTGTGCAAGGATTATGAAATTTTCTGGGTTTAATTGTTTGAGAGAGTATTATGTAAATGATGCAGGAAATCAAATAAATAATCTTGCTATATCAATAGATATAAGATATAGAGAATTATTTGGAGAAATTTTGGAAATGCCTGATGGTTGCTATCATGCAGATGATATAATTGAGATAGCAAAATTGATAAAAGAAAAAGATGGCGATAAGTGGATTAAAGCTGATGAGAACGAAAAAATCAAATATATGAAAAAATTTGGAATGGAGTATGAATTAGATAAAATTAAAAAAGATTTAAAATATTATAAATGCGAATTTGACTCATGGATTAGCGAACAAAAATTTTATGATGATGGATTAATAGATGAAATCCTAAAAAAAATGAAAGATATGAACCTAACTTATGAAAAGGATGGGGCGATATGGTTTAAGTCTTCTGATTTTGGAGATGACAAGGATAGAGTTTTAAAAAAGAGCACCGGGGAATATACATATTTCACACCTGATATAGCAAATCATATTTATAAATTAAAAAGAGGCTATAAAAAATTAGTTAATCTCTGGGGTGGCGATCATTTTGGATATATAGCAAGGATGACTTATGCTCTCACAGCTTTGGGCTATCCAAAAGATACTTTAGAAGTAGATATAATACAAATGGTTAGACTTATAGAAAATGGCGAAGAAGTAAAAATGAGTAAGAGGTCAGGACATAGTTTTACAATAAGAGAATTGTGTGATGATGTAGGGGTTGATACAGCGAGATATTTTTTTATTAATAAAGCACTTGATTCACAGCTTGATTTTGATTTATCGCTTGCAAGAATGAAAACAAATGAAAATCCAGTTTTTTATATACAATATGCATATGTTAGATTAAAATCAATACTTAGAAAGGTAGAAAAAATTACTATTCCTAATAGTTTTGATAATTTAAATAATGAAGATGAAGTTTTAATACTTAGCCATATTTCTCAATTTCCAACAGTGGTAGCAGAGTGTGCAAAAAAAAGAGCACCAAATAAAATGTGTAATTATTTATATAAGTTAGCAAAACTCGTAAATTCATATTATGTTTCTTATAATGTATTAAATGCAGAAGATGAAATAAAAAATGAAAGAATTGCTTTTGTAAAAGCGATAGAAATAACAATGAAAAATATTTTTGATTTATTGGGGATTGAAGCGATAGAAAAAATGTAATGATATGTTTTATTTTATGTTAAACCATATTCCATAAAATGGATAAGGAAATAGTTATTATACATACTGCAAGATTAATAAATCTCTCAGTATCTATATACCCATTTCAATCATAGTATCAGTTAGAATTATTTATAATCTCCCTTATGAAATCAATAGGATTATAGAATTTTATATCATTTATATTTTTACTTAATATAAATATCAAATTTCAATAAAAAATTATATTCTTTTTTATTTAAGCTTAATATAGAATTGTTAGTTCCTATTATATTTAGTTTGCAAATCGTTATTTTTTGATATTATAAAATAGTCTTCATATACTGCAGCAAATGTTGCAATACTGCAAATAATAATTTCTAATATAATTGGATTAGTATAAACTATTATAAGGGGGACTATAAATAATATAAATCCTGCAAACTTATTTGCGATTGTATGTGGTAATACTATTTTTTTATTTTTAGCATAACTATAAACTGCATTAATTATTTTTATGAGAGCAATAAATATTATCCATATTATTATTACATTAGATAAATTCAGCATTGGTAATATTTTAAGCATTGCTAAAATTACAAATGTTATATCAGCTATACTATCTAATATAGCTCCCATTTCATTTTCACTTTTACTTTTTCTTGCAATAAATCCATCTAGCATATCTGATATGCCACAATAAATATATATTATATAAAAAGTAATAGAAAAAGTTTTTGGTATCAATAACATTATTGACATAATAATTCTACTTATTGATATATAATTAGCAATATTTTTCACTATGTCACACTCTTTTTTTAATCTCTTATCTTTTATCTATTCTCCCTTTTTCAAATGCACACTCTTCGGATACTCTTTTAGATATATCAGTATACTTACTTAACATACCAGCGGCATTAGTAGTTTTTTTGTCACAACAAAAGGCATTTCTTGTTCGACTAAACTTTGCTTAGCAAATAATCTAACAGTATCTGAAACTATTTTTCCACCTTCTTACAATAGTATTACTTTTTTATATTGTACAAATTCTATTTATTTTGTCAACTAATAGAACCTTTATTATTTGGTCATTTTTGGTAATTATTTCTTTTGACATTTATTTTTTTTATGATAATATACACATAGGGGTTTGTAGGGCAAATAATTTGTAGGGGCGAACCTTCGGGAGCCCAAAGTAGGGGTGAAGCTTGCAAGCCCAATTAAAGGGAACATATGCGATATATTTAGGTATATAGCAAATAAAACAGAGATTTTACATTTAATACAAAGGAGCAGTTTGAATGAAAAATAAATTAATAATAAAAAAAATTTTAATAAATATATGTTTACTTTTTTCTATTTTAATTTTTGCATCTTGCAGCAGTAAAAAGAATTTAATTAAAACTGGTGTGTATGCGGTATCAGAAAATGATACCATAATTGAATTGTGGTGCTTTTATAAAAATTCAAATGAAGGGAATATTGTAGATGTAGTAGAGGGAATAGGCAATTCGATTAATTATGAAAAAATAGAAAGTAATAGTGAAAGCAAAAATGATGAATATGAAGAATATATATTCTATATAGGAAGTGAAGATAATAAAGAAAATATTTTGATAAAAAGAGATGATGAAAATTATATAATTAAATATCAAAATGGCACTGAAAAATATTTAAAATTAATAGATAATAATAGTGATAAATTAGATGATTATGTAAACCAATATTTTCAATAATATAAAATTTAAATATATGAAAATACTTAAATCAAAATTAAATGGAAAAATAAAACTTTGTCCAAGTAAAAGTTATGCACATAGATATTTAATAGCAAGTATGCTATCTCAGGGTAAATCTATTATCTCAAATGTGGATATGAGTGATGATATAAAAGCAACATTATCTTGTATAAAAAGTTATGATAGAAAATACGAAATAGATAAAGACAAAGTGATATTTTATGAAGATGATAAAATATTTAAAAATAAAAGAATAGATGAAGGTTCAGTAATATTTAATGCTATTGAATCAGGTTCTACACTTAGATTTTTTTTGCCACTTGCTGTGCATAAATATAAAGATGTGTTATTTACAGGTAGCAAAAAATTAATGGAAAGAGGTGTAGGAGTATATGAAAAAATTTTAACAAAAGTATATTTTGATAAAAGAGAGAATGAAATTGCTTTATATGGTGATATAGAACCTAATGAATATATAATACCAGGGAATATTAGTTCTCAATATGCGACAGGTTTATTGTTTCTATTGCCACTTCTAAAAAAAAATAGTGTTATAAAAATAGTAGGAAATCTTGAAAGTAAAAATTATGCCCTCATAACTTTAGATGTTTTACATCAATTTGGTATAGACATAGATATAGGTAATCAAACAATATTTGATAAAAATGTAAATTTAGTAAGTTTTAATATTTTGGGAAATAGCGAATATAAAGCAATTGATAAGGTAGTTGAAGGTGATTATTCAAATGCAGCATTTATAGATGCATTTAACTATTTTGAAAGTAGTATAAGTATAGATGGATTAAATAAAAATAGTATGCAAGGCGATAAAATATATAAAGAGTATTTTGAAAAATTGGATAAAAATTATTGCACTTTGGATATAAGCGATTGTATAGATTTAGGGCCAATTCTTATGGCATTTGCAACACTAAAAAATGGAGCACATTTAACGGGAACAAGAAGATTAAGAATTAAAGAAAGCAATAGAGCAAATGTAATGGCAGAGGAATTAAAAAAATTTGGTGCAGATATTGAAATAGATGATAATGATATATATATTAATAAAAAAGAATTACATAGTCCAAATGAAATTTTGTTATCTCATAACGACCATAGAATAGTAATGGCATTGACATTATTTTCAACAATGTTTGATATAGAAATAAGTGGAGAAAATGCAGTTAATAAATCATATCCAAGTTTTTTTGAAGATTTAAATGGTGTAGGATTAAATATTTTATAAAAGTATAATAATGAAACATCTAAAAAAACAAGATTTTTTTAAATGTTCCTATGAAACCATTATTATTCAGTAATTTTAAAAATGAAAATCGTAGAGGAAAAACAATGATCGTAGGGGCGAAGCACTGCGAGCCCGAAGCAATATAGTAGCGATAGTCGTAGGGGCAATCTGTTTGCGACAAGCGAACATTTGGGAGTCCAATAAAATTTTTAAAATGTATATTATTTGAGAATATTATGAATATAATTATATAAAGGAGGGTCACTAATTTATAGTGAAAAAAATTATGATAAAAAAATTTTTAGTATTATTGTTTGTTGCATTATTTTTTGCTGCTTGTGAAAAAGAGGAAATAATAGTGGAGACCACAACAATAAATAATGAAACAATTGTGGAGAGAATTGCAGAAGATACAAAAAGTTTTATATATCCAGAAAAAGTAGATATGACAAAATGGCTATATAATGTTGATGATAATGTTTATTATCAAATAGGAATTGATTATTGTACCAATAAAAGGGAAACAGATTATCAAACCCTATCTATCTTTGTCCCAGGAGAATATTTTTCAAGTGAAAAAAATGAAAATGATTTTTATACTTGTGTCATAGATGATACAAAATCAGTAAAAAATTATGATGCAATAACTGCACCAATAGTTATGCCTGTTGAGACACCAGGGTATTCTGCAATGAAAGCATTAACTGAATATAGCAGTGAAGCAAAAGAATACACAAATGAGGGATTTATTTATGTTTATGCAGGTTGTAGAGGTAGAGAACATGGAGCACCACTTGGGGTTGTTGATTTAAAGGCAGCAGTTAGATATATTAAATATAATGAGACAGTGATTCCTGGTGATATAAAAAAAATATTTACATTTGGAATGAGCGGAGGTGGTGCTCAATCTGCACTAATGGGAATAACTGGGGACAGTGTTTTGTATGATGAATATTTAGATGATATAGGTGCAGTAAAAAATGTAAGCGATGCAGTTTTTGGTTCTATGTGTTGGTGTCCTATCACAAGCCTTGATAGTGCTGATATGGCATATGAATGGAATATGGGAATAAGTAGAAGTGATTTAACAGAAGAAGAAGAAATAATTTCAAAAAATCTTGCAAGACAATATGTAGATTATATAAATAATTTACAATTAAAAGATTTTGAAGGGAATTATTTGACTCTTGATTATGATGATGAAATGTGCAATAAGGGAAGTTATTATAGTTATGTAAAACTTGCAGTAGAAAATTCTCTAAATTCATTTTTGCAAACTACAACTTTTCCATATGAGTATAAAAATAGTAGAGGCAATTTTAATATGAGAGGACAAATAAAAGACGAGAGAGAAAATGTTGATATGAGTAAAAGAAATAATAGAGATGATGAAAACAATAAAGAAAATAGCGAAATTCCAATTGAAGAAATTGACAATATACAAAGAAACAATATGGAAGGATTATCTTTAAGCGGTACTTATGAAACAGTGAAAGATTATATAGCCGCATTAAATCAAAATGTAGAATGGGTTAAGTATGATGAAAAAACCAATACAGCAACAATTACAAATTTATATGAGTTTTCAAAAAATGTAAAAGTTGCATCAAAAAATCTTGGAGCATTTGATGATTTAAATAAAACTCAGGGTGAAAATATTTTGTTTGGATATGGTGATGGGCAAGGTTCTCACTTTGATAAATATTTAGGGGAAGCAATAAAAGATACAGAGTATGAAAATGATTTTAGCAGTGATTTATCAAAAATTGATTTTTTGGGAAATACTGTAGAAGATAGAATCAATATGTATTCTCCACTTTATTATTTATTGCCAGTTTCAAAAGGTTATAATACAAGCAATGTTGCTCCATATTTTAGGATTAGAACAGGTGCTTGGCAGAGTGATACTTCTGTGACTACTGAGATAAATTTGGGGCTTTCGCTTTCTCAATATAAAAATGTAAAAGATGTTGACTTTGAAATGGTTTGGGGTGTGGGGCATGAAAAAGCAGAAAGTGTAGGAGATAGCACTGAGAATTTTATAGAGTGGGTTAATAATTGTATGATAGGGTAAAAAAGTTGATATTATCAAAAAATTGTTAATAAAAAGTTGATAAAAAATATAAAAAAATGTTGACTTTTTTTATTGTAAATGCTATATTTTAACCCTTGCGACAATGTAGAAATTGTTTGCATTTTGTACCATAAAAATCACATAAAATAGATACACAAAGAACCCGAAGATTCAAA
>CAMIYN010000069.1 GCA_946403075.1 uncultured Lachnospiraceae bacterium
GCTCCAATGACGAATCTGTTCGAACTTTTTGAACAGAGATATAAATATCATTCTGAAAAAGGATGGTATTTTTTATTATCTAAATGCCATCCAAGAAAGGGTGGTGTTTTTTAATGAAGATAATTAAAGAAGAATTACAATTTGAGGAAAGTCTAAAACAAAGGCTAGAATTTATATGTGAGTTTGCAAAAGTTACTCCAACATTTATAAATGGAAGTATTAGAAAAATTGAAAATTCTAATCTTTCATATATTGAGCCACATAGAGTAATTATTGAAAATACAACATTTCTAGTTTTCAATTATTCTAATGATGTGTATATATCCAATCTTTCTAAGAAGATAAAGTTATCTGAATTAGAAGAATATTTGAAAAATATTTAATTAGAATTATTATTTATAGGCTGTAATACTTGAAATGAGTATAAAAATTTGACATTTCTTAAAATTGTGATATAATATTTATGTAAACAGTGATCGTTTATATAAATATTAGGAGTGGAATTATATGTTTTTAATAAAGTTAGAAATATATTTAAAAATACATAAATTTAAGAGATGTCATTAGCATAGTCTGTGCTTTTGGTGTCTCTTTTTGTTTTATAGTGATTGGGGGGAGTAAAAATTGAATGAAGATAAGAAAAAATGTGGATTGTATATGAGAGTATCAACAGATGACCAAGCAAAAGAACGGCTTTAGTTTACCAGAACAAAGAGAAAGATTAGAGGCTTTTTGCAAATTTAAAAATTATGAAATAATAGATTATTATGAAGATGCAGGAATATCTGCAAAAACTGGTAATCATAGACCAGAGTTTGAAAGACTAAAAAAAGATATTAAATCTAAAAAGATAAATACTATTGTTGCTCTTAAATTAGATAGAATAACAAGAAGTATTTATGATTGGGAAAATCTAATAACCTTCCTAGATGAAAATGATGCCTACCTTGATTGTACTAATGACGAAATCAATACTACAACAGCAAATGGTAAGATGATTTCAAGGCTTTTAATGAGTGTAAGTCAAAATGAAATTGAAAGAACAAGTGAAAGAACCAAAATAGGTATGGCTGGAGCTATAAAGTCAGGACATATCCCCCACAAAGCACCATTAGGCTATAAACACGAAGATAAAAAATTAGTAATTGATTATTCTACAAAAGATATTGTAGTTAGAATATTTGATTTATATTATAACGGCTATTCTTATCAAAAAATAAGTAATCTATTTAATGAGGAAAAAGTATTAGGTAAAGATAATTGGCGAGACTCAACTATTGTTGGAATAATTGAAAATGAAATATATAAAGGAGACTTCATTCACGGAAAGAAAACTAAACACCCTACTTATTATGAAGATGTTGTTGAACCTATTATATCAAAAGAAATGTGGGCTGATTGTCAAGTACAGAAAAAGAAAAATTCTAGAAGTTATAAAAGAACTCTTACTTACCTATACTTGCAAAAAATTAAATGTCCTAAATGTAACCGTATTTTAGGCGGTAAGGCTACAACAAAGAAAAATGGTAATGCCTACTTCTACTATTATTGCCACGATTGTAAAATTCAATTTAAGGAAAATTTGATAACTAACTATTTCAGTCAATTTATAGATGAATTAACTGAATATGATTCTGTTGTAAATCAATTCTTTTTGCCTATGATAAAGCAAAAATTTGATGAGCCAAAGGAACAATTAGAAAAAGAGATAACTGAACAAAAAAATAAATTAGAAAGAATAAAAAAAGCATATATTAACGGAGCATTTGAATTAAAAGAATACAACGAAGAAAAGAAAATCGTTGAAAATGCTATTGCTGAACTAGAAACTCAATTAAATAATACTGATTGTGCAGAAGAATTAAGATTTACACCAAAAGATATTTTATTAAAAAGAGATATTGATTATATAAACAAACTAAAACTCAATAAAGAATATAAAGAAAGAACTAAAACTTGGAAAGACTACACAAGAGAAGAACAATCTGAACTTATAATGAAATATGTTGATGATATTGAGCTTTCTCTAATAGGCAATGTAATAGCAGTAAAGCAAATTAATTTTAGAGATTCAATTTGCAGACCTTGTAAAGAATTATATGATAATGGCTATATTGATACAACAAAACCTACTCTATTTGGAAATGTTTTAGGAAGTGTAAGATTTAGTAACTATTTGCCAGAAAAAGAAGTTGGAGAAATTATTATGAGATTAAGACAATATTATGATGTGCATTACACAGAAGCGACCTACTATGTGCAAGACCAAGTATTTTACTTTAATTTCAAAGAAGATAATTCTGCTATTGTCAGAGTGTTTCCTCTAAAAGATTATTACAAATTAGATCCAGATAGTAAAATGGAAACTTATGAATTTGGAATAATCTATATAAATGAAGATGATAAATTTCAAATGCAAGAAATTGATACTGCTTTTGATTATATTCCAGATGAAACAAATGATAGTGTAATTTATACAAAAGAGCCTACTCCTATTCCAATAGGTGTAAAGCCAATAAAATACTCCGAAAAAAAAGCAAAATAATTGTTGCAACACTTCTTACAAAGGCGGGGCTATTGCAACAAGCAAATTAGCGAATACAAATTTATATTTGCTGATAGCAATATAAATTTAGTGTGAGGTAATTTGAATAAATTTTCTCCCAACAGGAGAGAAAATTTATCGCCTCGCAGAGCCCCCTGTTTTGATAGAATGTCAAAACAACCAGGGGGTTAGATGATTAGTCATAGACAAATCATCTTTGCTACGAAGCCTATTCTAAAGTAGATTTTATGGGAGGAAAACTATGGTCGAAGAATTAGCATACTCTATCCATCTAGGTACAGATAGAAATAAAACAACAAAAGCAAAAGAAATTGCATCAACAACTGCATCTGGAGAAACATCATTTTCAAATAATGCAATACAAAATGCAACACAGTTATCAAAAGTTAATAAACACAATTTAAGAGACTATGATAATATGAAAGATAAGATTTATACTATATATGGAACTAATAATTTATATAGAGATGTCCAACAATTATATTTACAAGAATTTGAGCAATCAAGAATTGAATACAATAATAAACAAACTCGTGAAGATAGAAAAATACAAAACTATTTTAAACACATTTCAGATAGTAAACTGTGGGACTTGGCTTGTGAAATTATTATTGAACTTGGAGATATGGACTTTTGGAATGGTAAAAATGATGAATATAGATTCAAGATGATTGATGTGTATAGAGAGCAAGTTGAAGATTTAACTAAAATTGTACCAAACTTTAAAATAGCAAATCGGAACTATACACTTTGATGAAGTTTCTCCACATATTCATATAGTTGGTGTTCCTGTAAGTGATGATAATAAAAGAGGAATGAAGAAACAAGTTGCAAAATCTAAAATATTTAACAGAGAATCTCTTACAGAATTACAAGACAAAATGAGAACTTGCTGTATAAAATCATATAACAAATATTATGAAAAGAATTCTATTCTTAAACAAAAGCAAAAAGGCAGAAATCAAGATATAAAAATAAAAGATATGGAAGATTACAGAGAAATAAAAAATCAAATTGCTAAAAAAGAAGAAAAATTGCAAGAAGCAAATAATCAGACACAGAAACTTGATATTGCAAGTAATGATATAAATAAAATATTAGATAATTTAAAACCTACTAAACTTAACAAAAATAATATGCTTATTTCAAGCGAAAATGTGGAAATTATTAAAAATTATACAAAAGATGTAAAAGATACCACCAAAACAATTAGAAATGTAAATGACTTAAATATGGCGATTAGAGATTTTGAACATTCAGCCTTTGAAGTACAAAAAGAAAATCGTTCTTTAAAATATGAATTAGAACTAAAAGATGAAGAAATCGAAAAATTAAAAAGTGAAAATTCTAAAAAAGATAAAATTATAAATAAATTACAAACTGAAAAGGAAAGCCTAAAACAGCAATTACAGAAATTCAAAGGCTTTTGGCATAAAACTATAAAGTACTTCCAAGATAAAATAAATTATAATGGAGACAAGAACTTTATCGAAGTTGCAAAAGACTTATTTATAAATAAAATATTTGATAATCACGAATATGAAATTGTAAATGATAGAAGAAAAAAAGTTAAAACAATATATGAAATTGAAGCAATGAAAGGTAAAAAGAAAAATAATATGGAATTAAAATAGGAGTTGATTTTAGTTATGGAAAATGAAACTGTAAAAAACTTAAATGAAATGATTGATAAAATGAATATAAAAGACAGATTAAGGCTTGCAATTTGTATGAGTCAAGACAAATGGTCTGGACTAAAATTTAATACAAAAGAAAATTATGAGAAATTTGATAATATGCTAAAAAGCATAGATGAAGAATATAGAACTACAAATATAAATATGGCAAAATATTTTAATGTAATATTTGCAGAAGCTAAACTTATGGAATCATCAGTAGAACAGCAGAATCAAGTAGCATTATATTTATTTAATAGTATAAAATTAGAAAATAAGTAAAAAATTAGTGTCAAGATTTTAAGAAATATTTTGACACTAATTTTATGTTCTTTTTAACCAGCCCTTTGCTTCTGCTTCATCAAATCTTGAATCAGAGAAAAATTCAGACAAGTTAGTTCCTAGTCCTTCACAAATGTATAATAAATTTTCAATTCTAATAGTTTTTGTTTTTCTAGTTAAAAATTGCGAAATTGTAGATGTATAAACACCTGTAAGCGATTCTAATTTATATATAGATAACTCTTTTTCATTCATCAATTCTTTTATTTTAAGAGCTATTAAATCTGTAAATTCCATAAATAAAACTCCTTAAATAGTAATATTTATCAGTGTATCAAAAAAGATATTAAAAACCTCTCAACAAATTGAGAGAAAGTTTTAAAAAGCTATTGCATTTTTTTAAAATTTGTGTAATAATAGAAATCGAAGAAATTTATTAAGAGTTTTATTTAAATATTCCAATGCAAAAATGAGTATTTAATAGCTATAAATGTTACAAAAGAAGTGTATTCTAAAATAAATATGGGATATTCAAATGAACTAAAGAAAGGGAATTTTTAACTATGAAAAATTGTAGAAAAAATGTGCTAAAAAGCAGAAATGGTATTACTTTAATCGCGTTAGTAATAACAATTATTGTTCTTTTAATCTTGGCTCGGAATTAGTATTTCAATGCTATCTGGAGATAACAGCATTTTACAAAAAGCGACAACTGCAAAAACTGAAACTGAAAAAGGACAAGAAAAAGAAATAGTTGCACTTGCATATAATTCTGCATTATCAAAGAAAGTAAACAGTGGATATTCTACTCCAGTAACAGCAAGTGACTTAAATACCGAATTAACAAATCAAAAAGCAACTGCAACTGAAAATGGAAGTAGTACAATTAAAATTACTTTTACTGAGTCTAAAAGACAATATACAATAAAAGTTGATGGAACAATAGAATATGCGGGAATAGAAAGTAATAACGATCAAGATGATGATTCTACAGAATATGATTATACATCATTATCCGTAGGCGACTATATAAGTAATTATCCAGTGTATTATGATAATGTAAATGCTACTAGTGGAATTGACCTTACTCCTCAAGAAAAATATAATGGCTGGAGAGTATTATCTACAAATAATGGTATTGTAAAGTTGATATCTGCTGGTATTCCATTAAATTTTACTAGTCGTATTACGGGATCAAATGTTTATAATTATTCTAAGAATTTAACAATTAATTTTTTTGATAATGAAATAACATATCCTCAACAAAGTGATTATCAATTTTACCAAAGTGGATTTAAAACAGGTATCAATGGAACAGCTGTAAGCAACATCACTGCTCTTAAAGAGCTATTTAATAATTCATATACACAAAAATATCAAGATGGAGAGTCAGCAACCTATACTGATACTGTAGCAAACAAAAACTATTCTAATTCCAATGTAATTAATTATCCAAAGGTGCAATCATTAACATTAGAAGAGGCTAGAGAAATACCTGATTCTCTATTGAAGATTGATAGTAATGACAACAGCTTATATGCTCCATTCTGGTTAGCATCTGTTTGGGAAGATGATGAAGGCGAATATTATTTAAGTTGTATCGTTGAGAGTGGTATAATAAGTGCAGTTGGTACAGCCGGCTATTGCCAAGGTGTTAGAGTAGTTGTTACTTTAAAATCTGATTTGAAATTTATTGAAAGCAAAGATAAAATAAATGATACAACAACTTGGAAACTAAAATAGAAATTCAAAACTATTCTTTGCATCGTTTAAATGTTTATAGATTATAATATTTTTTATTTATTTTAATAATTTATAAAAAATGTTAAAATAAAACTAACAAACTGATTGATATTTGTATCAATCGTAATTGGAGCGAAAAGTTGTAAATAACTACGACATCCGCTCCA
>CAMIYN010000070.1 GCA_946403075.1 uncultured Lachnospiraceae bacterium
ATATTTGTATTGCATCATTTGTACTTTGTATCATTTTATCTTTCTCCTTTCATAAATAAAAATGAGGATAGAGCGTGCCTATCCTCTTAAAATAAGCATCTTCTCGTATTCGAGCGTGTCGTAATCGACTATATGCTATTAAATAAATTGACTTGTTGTGTTATATCCACATCCGCATCCATTGTTAGGGCAAGTGAATATAGGTTGGCTACCATATACTGGTACTGTTCCAACAGGGCAGTTCTTTAATTCATTGTAGATATTTGAAGTAATTGCTTGTGTTTGAGCGATTTGTGATGCTCTTAAATCAGCCATTTGTAATTGTCTATTTAATTCAGCAATCTTGTCATCTTTTTCGTCTAATCTATCTCTAAAGATTTCATCGATAATCTTTTGAGTATTAGCAGTTTGATTTACAAGAATATCTTGACCGATTTGTCTTAATACTTCCCTATCGCTACAATTTTCACTAATAACAGTTGCTTTTAAGTCTTGTAATCCAAGGCGATTTTCACAGCCATTTTGTTATCATATAGGTTCTTTATCCTATATTTCAATATGTTTCCATATTGTTCAGACTATATCTTCACCCTCTTATATAAGTAGGGGTTGGGCACTCGTGGGTATATTATATTCTCTTTTGAGTTTCAATACCTAGTCGTTGAGCCTTCATAAGTCATTTAAACTTATGCTTGGTTGCTGATTGCCTTGCACACTTTTTTCAAATTTGCATATATCTCCTTTAGTGTTGTGCCCTTTTATGCACCATTGTCTAATAGTATCAGGAGCAACATTAAATTCTAAGCTTGCTTGCTTTAAAGATATATATTTTTTATTATTTATAATAACTGGTATCCTTTTTTGCCCATTTGTTTTTTCGGCAATTTTAGGGTCACTCATAGGGTTATTCTTTTTCATTCTTTCTCGTTGTTTTTGAGATTTCATTACATTATTGGTTGAATATTTCTCTCTTAATTCATCATTCCACCAAGTTGTTGTACCTCCAAAACCTCCTTCATAGATATTGCAAGTACATTGCCCGTCTTTTTTTAGTTCGTTAACCCTATCAAATTCATATTGAAAAGCTTCTCTTTCATTATCAAAAGTTTTTATAATTCTACTTTCGCACTCATATCTTCTAATCATTTCATTAAAAAATTTGTTGTGTTTTGTAACTTTATATCTTCTTTTGCATCCTTTCCCAACATAAATAATTTCTCCAGTTTCTTTTATGTACCATTCATACACATAAAACATAATATGCACCTCCACAAAATCTATTTTAACATAAATTTTATGTGAAGTAAAGTGTGTTTAGGTTTCCAGCAGTTCACCCAATTGCCATAATAGGTTACCCTATTAAACTGCCTACTGTTTTATATTTTGTAAAACATAAAATTTCTTTGGCTTTTTTAGAAATTTTAGTCAAGCAGTCCGCAAATTGTCTACTTAAAGCAAATGTATCTTGCATTTGATTTACTGCTCTATTATTGGCACTTATTTCAGCATTATAGAAGCCATTGCTAACTGCATTTGTAATATCATGTCCTGTGTTGCATAACTGATTAGATAGTGAATAAATACCACTATTTACTGTGTCTAATTGGTTGCTTAAATGTAATGTGTCGAAGCCATTGTTAGTGTTTTGCATAATTTCTTTTTGTCCATTTGATAACCATGCGTATCCATTGTCGAAACTATTTCCACCAAAGAAGCCTCCATTGTTACCCCATCCACCATTGCCAAATGCTAGAAGTAATAATAGAACTATCCAACCATCTCCACCTAGAAAGCCATTGTTACCACCAAAGCCATTGCCATACATAACAGGATATGGATATGCTCCGTTGTTTGTAGCCAATTCAACAGTAGGTTGTATTCCTCCATTCATAGTTTTTTATCTCCTTTCTTCATATTTATATCAACACTATTTTTGTGTGATACCATAATTAGTTAATTGTTCATTGGATATACCAAATCCATTTGCATATTTCATAAAATTTGCTTTTTGTTCAGGTGTATATTTTCCTACAATACTATCTATCATTTCTTGTGGGTTCCCATTACTTTTTTTTAGGCTTTGGTATTGTTGAAACGCCTGTGGATTTCTCATCTTCAACTGGTTCTGTAATTGTGTCATCAATAGTTGTGTTGCGTTCATTTTTTATCATCCCTTTCTTTAATTCTTCTATTTGTGCTTGTAGGTATTCTATTTTTAAATCTTTTTCATCTTTTGGTATTATTTCGTTTAATTCATAAGTCTTAATATCTCCTTTTGTATTTTTTATCCATACAACGCTCATATCCTTACTAAAATAAGGTGTATCTCCTATAACCATATCTCTTTGTACTTCATCTATTGAACTAGCGTATTTGATAACATCTCTATTAGCAGGTGCTAGTTGAAAGTTTTGCGTAAGATTAGTAGGTTGTTGTATAGGTTGTTGCATTTGATTTCTCATCTTTTCAAGTTCTGCTATTTGTGTGTTTATTCTATCTAAACTAACTTGTGGATTATAATTGTTATACATAACTTCCTCCTAAAATTAAGAAAAGAGAGTGCTTTTCAAATAGTGTTTTAAACTACTCTAATAAGTCTCATCTCTCCTTTCACTTAAATTATCACATAAAAAAAGAGTACAAACGTACCTTGTTTATACCCTTAAAATCACCTTAATTTTCCCAATAGTGTTAATCTTACTATTTTGTTTTTGATTTCCTTAATCGCCTTATTTACCTTTTTTACACTTACATATCCATAAATGTTTTTTTCAGTTAAGTCCATTGATATTTTTACTATTGTATCTCCATTATTTAACCTTTTGAATACTTCTTTTGTAAAATCATCAAAATTGCCTAACTCTAATATAATGTTTATTTCAGGAATTGTATATTTTCTTATGTCTAGTCTTTTCCACTTATTTTGCAAATTTTCCACATTTAGCACACTTTTTTACAGTAATTACTCTAACTTTCCTTTTAGTTGTTTTCCTTTGTTTCGCCATAATACTCCTCTATAAACTTATTTAATACATCAGCGTCAGTAGTTATCATATTTCCTTCACTATCAATAAAGTTATATAAACCATCTTGTTCCATTATATCAGTTTCGCAAGTGTATTCGCTCATTTCTTTTGCTAATTCATTATTTTTGATAGCATAAAATATAATAACACCAATTAATATTATTATTAATCCTATTAAGAAATAAATAATATTTCTAAATGTATTACCTATGTCAAAATTATTCATATATACCTCCTTTTGTATAATTATATCATTATTTTATGAAAATGTAAAGTTATTTTACTTTTACTCGCTTATAGCCTACTACTCTTGCTCTTTTTAATTGGCTTTTAAGTCCACTAGCATTAATTACTTCTTTGTATCTATTTGTAAGTTGTGTGATTTTATATTGGGAAGTTTCTATTAATTCTTTATTGTCTGCTTCTCTACCTAGTATTTGATTATCTTTTTGCTTTCGTATTTCAGTTTCTATTCTACGCATTAATTGAGTTCCTTCGTACATTGTATAGTGTTGTCCATCATATTCAAAGCCTTTTAAGTTTTTTTCTCTATCTTCATATAATTCTTTTTCAGTAAATTGTGGTTTGTTTATTCCTAATATTCCTGTAAATATAGAGTGATAGCAATTGAGAGTAGATACTTTTCTTTGCAAAGAATTGTTTATTGTATCAAAGTCATCATACCATTTGCCTTTAACTTTAACACGATTATCTTTTATATCTTCTAATTTTATTTCTTTTTCAATTCCTTTTGCTATTTGTTCTCTTATAACATCTAACATAGCAAATTGCTTTCCATCGACAGTGTCAATGTGGTCGGGAGCGGGATTACTATGATGTGTTACTTCTATCATATTTGCTCCAAAGTCTTTTCCCAACACTTCTTGCGTTGCATTATGTAGTTCTCTTATTCCACCTCTTAAATTCATCTTTAAGGCACTATCTAATCTTCTTGATGTACCACTTGCATAGTCTATTGTCCTTACACCACTATCTCCAAATTGTTTTAATAAAGAATACATTTGATGTTGAAAAGTATCTTTGCCTTGACTAATTAATAATATCGCTTGGTCAACTGCATATCTATATGCTTCTTGTATATTGTAAAATCTATCATTTAGCCAAAAACCTAATACTGATGTGTTTGCTAAATTTGTATATGTTCCTTTTGTTAGTATCTTTAAAGCGTCTACTTCGTTTTTTAAGGCTGTCATTTGATTAAAAGGCACATAAGGTATATTTCTATACTTGTAAAACTTTTCAGCAAATTTATAATCTCTTTTGGCGTATGCTTCAAATATCTCATCTATTTCTTTTATGTTTAGTTGAGTTATCTTTGATAATCTTTCAATTATAGTATCATATCTTGCACCATATTTTATCATTTGTTCTAATTTGTATAATTCACTAGGTTTAAGTTGCCCTATTTCTTTAATGGTCTTTCCTATTTGCTTTAACACAAATGTATTACCGCTCTCTACTCTATCAATAAGTCTTGATATTACTAATTCATCACTTAATTCATTATTCATAGGATTACCTCCTAATCAGTCTTTTTGTATATTCATCTTTTACTAAATTACTATATTCTTTTTCAAAATTACATAATGCGTCATCTATGTTTTTTAAGTTGTCTATATCAATATTGCCTCTTAAATTTTCATCTATCATTTCACCTGTTATCTTTAAGAATATATCTCTATCGTAGCGTTCTATCAAATGAAGATAGTTATGCGATGTACTTTGTCTTAATATTGCTCCATTCCATTCAACATAACCATCATCATTGATATTTTTTACTTTGCATAATCTTTTAGGTATTATAAGATGGTGAAAGGATAATTCATTTTCTTTCTTAAAAGAATATCCCATAAAGTCAAATCCTAAATCTAATATTTTATATTTATTTATCATTAACTTTGTAACATCACGCACCTATTCAGTACCTCCTACTAATTCCTCAATAGAGGGCGTTTCATTTTGTATTTCTTGTATTTTTTGCATTGCTATTTCAGGTGTTTCTCCAAATATTTTTTCTCTATATTCTACTTTACTTAACACACCACTTTGTATTTCTCTTAAAGCACGATTACTTTCGCTTTCTTTATCTTCTATAATGCTATCATCAAATTGTATTACCATATTGTCTGTATTTATATTGTAAGTTCCAAATACACTTGAAGCGTAGCATATTGCTCTTACTAAATCATAAATAGCACTTTCATATCCTACTTCTAATTTTTTCTTTCTTCTAAACATTTTACTATTGCTTGATATTACAGCAGTTGCAGTTGATAAGTTTACACCATCAAAATGATAATGATTTTCTCCAAAGCCTACTTTATTGCCTAGTATATTAAGATTAGTATTAAGTGTTTCTATTTGTTGTGCTGTTCTTAAAGCATCGCTGTCACTTTGTATTAAGTCGTCCTTTGTTGCTCCTGTTGGTAATTGGTAAACAGTTGTATCATTAGGGTCAAATGTTAATCTTTCTTCTCCTTTGTCATAGTTTAACATATTGGCTCTTACAAATGTTCTTTTTCTTCCATCATTTATTTCATTTTTTAGAGCGTCAAATGATATGTCTACTGCTTTTAAATTATCAATAGCATTAGCATAATGTGGTATTCCAAATGGATTATTATTAAATAGATTATTAGTTAGTAATGGCTCAAATACACTAAACCATTTTATGTTAGACTTTGTATCAAATACGCTCATTGTATCTTCTTGTTCTATTTCTTGCAATGTTCCATTAGTTTCCTTAAATAAATGATTATGTATTTCATAGTTGCCATTATCTCCTATTTTATGTACTGATAAGATTATATATTTTTGTCCTTTTTTATACTCTACACTACCAAATGCACATTCAGTAATTCCTTTGTTATTCCAACTTAATGGATATGTCCAATCAACATCCACTAAATCTACCCTTGTTTTAGCATTTGATACATCAATGTACATTCCATCTTCATTTTCTATTAAGTCATATACACTAGCAACTGCACATTCAGTTCCTAATGCTCCACTTTTTTCTAATGCTTTATTTATAAGTACATATAAATCTAACTCATTTACTAAATCATCAAATTCATTTTGTGATTGGTCACTGTCCATTGATATTTTACATTTTTCGCTCCATAACATATCACTCCAATCCTCACTTATTTCTTTTGCCATGTTCATTGTAAATCTTTTTTGATTTACCTTTTTATTTCCATTGTATATATAATAATTATGAAAGTTCCTTACATTTCCTTTGTACCAACTTTTCCATTGGTCTATGTATGTTTGTATATCATCTTTAACTTGTGGATTATATCCATAGTTTAA
>CAMIYN010000071.1 GCA_946403075.1 uncultured Lachnospiraceae bacterium
TTTGTCAAAAAAATGTTGAAGTAGTCTTAACCACCCCAACATTTATTATAGAACCTATAAATGTATGTTTATATAAGCATTTTTTAACTTACTTTTCTAAGTTTTTTCATTTCTTCTTTAATATGTTCTGGTGATACTCTTATGTAATGTCCGTTCAGTAGTTTCAAATGATTCGTGGCCCATAGCACGCATTAAGGATATTTTATCCAATCCCATTTGAGCCCAATATGAAGCATAAGAATATCTTAATCCATAAGGTGTTATATTTTTAGTTAAGTTATATTTCTTTCTGAATTTAGGCATTGCACTAGATAAAGTATCTGATACATAGGGCTTATAGGTTCTACTTAAAAACATATATTCATTTTCTGTCCATTTCCTTTTTTTATCTCTTAAAGCTCTTGATGTTCTAAATAATTCCTGTTGCTTTATTTTATGTTTTTGTAAAACCTTTTTTAATCTTGGGTCTAAGGGTACTCGTCTATAACTTTTAGATGTTTTTAATGTATCATCTTTTCGCTCGTGACCGATTGGGTTCATATTTTCATCATATACAATGAAATCTTTATGGGCATTATTTATTATTAAAAAGTCCTCATCTTCTTGTAGTGATGTCCATTTAATTCCAGAAGCTTCTTCTGGTCTTAATCCAGCTAAAAGCATTGTTTCAAATAAAATTGACATATCTGTATTTTCTTTTTCAAATGCATCAAGCCATATATCTTGTTCTTCTGGTTTAATATAATCTTCTGCTTTTTGGTTTTCAGATTTCTTTATTTGTTTAGGTTTGTCTATATATTGCATAGGATTATCTTTAACTATTTTCTTCTTAATTGCATACTTAAATAACTGATTTAATACAATATAAGTAATTCTTTTTCCATCTTGCCCATTAACACTTTTTAACAATCCTGTAATAAAATCATCTGTTAAGTCTTGTAAATATAACTTTTTATGCCTTATCATATATGGCATTATATTATCTCTTATTTTTCTGTAATATCCATCTATGGTTTTTCTACAAAGAGGTTTTGGATTATCAGGTGTTTTTTTACACAATGAAAATTTGTATTCAACCCATTCTATAAAAAATGTTTTAGCAATATATTGTTTGGTTGTATTTTCTTCAACTATTGGTTCAGTAACATTTTCTTTCTTTGATATTAAAGATAATAAAGTTTTAGGTGCTGTAATTGTTGCTATATTATTTATTGGCACAACATTATTGGGGAAATATATTTTATCTAAAATATGAGCATTTATACTTTCTATTAAATTTATTATTTCCAACACCTTTGGTGCAATTTTCGTTGTAGTTAAACATAGTTCATTTAAACTACTTACAATTCTATCTTTGACAATATTATCTATTTTGCAAGTAACCAACCCACGTTCAAAAGATGTTTTTATATAATCAAATAATGCAGAAAGAAGATTAAGTACAGCTTCTTCATCAGATTTACCACCTTTGGCTAATCTTGTTTTACAATCTATTCCAAAATTTAAAGAAATTCTAGCTTCAATATATGGCTTCCCATTAACAATTTTTGACCTTATAGATATTTCATATTTTTTTGTACGTTCTTTTTCTTTTTCCATTATTATTTATTTCCTCCTCTCTAAATATAGAAGTAAATAAATTTATATTGAAAAAATTTTCAGAATAAATTTATCATATTCTATATTATATTCAGAAAAAAATCAACATACAATTTTAACTTTTATATCTACCATATTGTTTTCTAAGCCAAACGGGAAGTTCTTTTATATCTATATATATTTTATGTGGTTTTATTATAGCAGGGAAACCTTTCATTTTGGCAAATTCAAGCATCATATTTCTCCCTATACCTGTAATTTTTACAGCTTCTTTAACAGATATAAACATTGGTCCTGCATCTAAATGTGATGATGTATTTGTTATTTTGTTTGGTTCTTCCATTTTCTCCTCCTCAAAATTAAGGAGAGTGATGTCTACAATATTTATTGGTTTATCTTATGTATATACTTATTATATTTATTATAAAAATCACTCTCTCTATTGTTCATTTCAACTTCTCTTTCACTATATTTATATCCCAATTACTATTTTATTGCTCTTATAATGATTTTTTTAGTTCTTTAAATTTACAACGAAGATGTTTTACTAGGCTATTTAATGTTGATTTATAGCTTTTAAATGATATATCATTTACTTGTTTAATTTGCATATAATACTTGCTATATATTTCATATTGTTCATCGTAAAAAAGTATTTTGTTGCAAAGTATTTTAACATTTTCTGTTTCAGGACTTTTTGATGAAGAAGGCCTTGCTACATCACCCTGTTTCTCAACATTTTGTAGAAAATATAAAGTATTTTTTTTATCATAATCATTTAAGTATTTATTATGTTCTAGCTTCTTTTTTGACTTAATCAAATCTTTATGAAGCTGTTTGACTAACATCTTCTGTGTATCCTGCTTTTTTGCTATTCTTAGCATTTTATGAGCTCCTTTCTATAAATTTTATTTTTTATTACCAATTAAGGTTGGTCTTGATAATGCTGATGTTATTTTTTTCTTATCAGAAAATGGAATAACCCAAGAACCAGAAACTATTTTGTTCTTAATATAGCCAATTTTTTTAGGTTGTCCTAATTTTTTTACAAGTCTTTGATATACAACTTTTTGTGAAGTATATACATTTACAACACTTGCTCCATAGTCAATACCTATTATTGTTTCCTGTTCGTCAATGATTGTATTAGTAAATTGTTGCATTTTAAGAATTCCCCCTATATTTCATTTATTTATCGAAAAAGATTTAAAATATACATCTTTCTCACTATCTGTCTAAAACAAAAGACATTCTCTCTGTAATATTATTCTTAATTTAATTAAGTTGAGAAATACAGTATCAGTATCAAAATTAGTAGATACATATTTATTTATAAAACAACATAAATTTATAGCAGTAGATTTTGTAATAGTGGTTTTTAAATTAAGATTAAATAGTGGTTTCAATACATCAAATTTTATTAAGTAAAAACTATAATTAGCACAAAACTTCTTTTTAAAATAAGATGAAAATGATGATGTGGGAATATATTTTGATGGTTTTAATCCCGACTTTTTTTCTCTTAAAAATACTTCTCTATATTGCTTTATAATAAAATGCTTATCTAATAATACTTTGTTTACAGTTCTAGCAGTAATATCACTAGTATCTAATATTTTGCATAATAATTTAGCAAATTCTGAAACAGAAATATAATCATTATCTGTTATTAAATCTATTATATTTTGCACATCTGCATATGTTCGATATGCAGATGTTATTAAATTATTTTTAGGCATTTTTATAGCTCCTTCTTAATTAAGTATAAGCTGTATTAAATATCCATTGCTTATTTTTATCAACAAAGAATAATAACACAGAATATGCGTTAAGCATAGTATCACCTCCTATTTTTTGAAAAATGGCCCACACGAAATGATTTCGAGTGCCAGCGTTGTCCGTTAGGACCAGAAAATCCCTATATCAAAATCCAATGGACTCTATCATATTATAGTTGTATAAGCGAAACAGGAGGAGACAAGATAGGTAGTTTATAGAGAAGAAGATTGTAGAGCTGGTCATATGACATTTGTTTAGTTTTCTCATTATAATAAAGAATATCCATAATGCAGTTACCAGTGTATTCATAGAGTTGTTGAATCCAAGTGGGGTTGGTAGAAACACCATAGTAGTTATAACACCCCCTGAGTTTATCATTAACTGTGAGTAAACAGTCAATGACAGAATAACCTTTATTCAGCATATCCATAAATCTATCTGAGATGTCCGTAATTTTCTGTTGTAATTTATGATAAGAAGCACAGAAGCAGAGATGGTTATTCACATCAACGAAGATATTGAAACCTAAGAAGCTTAATATTTCAGAAGAAGTGTCACGGATGTCAAATTTAATAATATTTGTCTTTTCAAGTTCCAAATCAAGATGATATTCTTTAAGTCTTTTCTGTACAGCAGTAATAAAAAGTGTAGCATCAGATTTAGTAGCAAAACTTGCAATAAAGTCGTCACAATAGCGGATAAGATTTGTATAATGAAACATTGCTTTAATTTCAGTGTCGAACCACTCATCTAGTGCATAGTGCAAATATATATTTCCTAGAACAGGAGATATTAGTCCTCCTTGTGACGTACCAGATTTGTTATGAAAGAGTTTACCTTTATAAAATATGTCAGCTTTAATAAATTTCTTGATAAGGCTGATGAAGTGTTTGTCTTGAATATTCTCTTTTAACATTTCTAGTAGTTTTATGTGATTAACATTATCAAAGAATCCTTTTATATCTGCTTTCACAATATAGTGAGTTTTACCTTTCTCAGCAATGGTTTTAAATTTGGACAGGGCAGAAAGAGCATTTTGGTTTAGCCTATAACCAAAAGAACATTCCAGAAATAATGGGTCATAAATGCTGTATAATATGTCTGCCATTACTCTTTGTACTATTTTGTCCTCAGTTGTAGGAATACCAAGTGGTCTTAATTTTCCATTTGCTTTTGGAATATAGCATCTTCTAATATCTTTTGGTGTATATGAGCCACTTCTTATACTACTTACTAATCTATCAATGTTGCTTTCCAAATTTTTTTCATAGTCATATTTAGTAACTCCGTCAACACCAGGTGCTCTATTTTTCAAAGATTTAAAACGTTTGGTTAATTCATCATCATTAAAATATTTCATTAGATTCTGTATATTACCATATTTTTGATACTGCTGTTGTAGTTCTTCATAAATTTTCATAATTAAAACCTCTCTGTGTTTTTAAACTATTACAATTCATTTTCTTATGTTTGAATAAATGTTAAGAATGACTAATACATCTAACTCTTAAAATCATCTCTAAATTACACTACAAATTGCTTAAAAACACTTGACACAACAATTTTGAAGGTGTAAAATAGAATCAAGCGATAGAAATAGAAAAATCTACTTCTATTCATATAATTTAGAGAGATAAGAGTAAAGTGTAGCAACCAACTCTTATTTTTTTTATACTTTACAACCTAAAATACTTTCAGTTAGAGTAAAAATGTGATATAATCTCAAATGAGTAAAGAGATTTGTTGGTAAAGTATTTTGACTATATTATAATTACCTTCAAATTAAATGTACACGCACAAAATGAAATATATTTGGGGGTAAAAGATATGAAAAATAATTGCACCAAATGCAATAATGAAATTACAAATTATGATAATGGGATTGAAATATATGATTATAAAAAGTCTTTTGGAAATAACTATAAGTATCAAAAAGAAATATATATGAAGAAAATGTCTGAGCAAGTAAACAGAAAATATACAGAAGATGATTTTTTGAACGATTTATCCGAAAAAATTGGTGCGAAAGACAATTCAACATATTTTAGATGGAGTAAGGGTAAAGCTATTCCAAAAATTCCAGAAATAATTAAATTATCTATGATGTTTGGATGCTCTGTTGATGATTTATTAAAAGAAAGTACAGAAAAAAACAAATCCGAACAAGTTGATAAAAATGATGGAACACAAGTAAAAGGAAAAAAAGAAAAAGAAAATAAAGACGAAGTATTGTTACATTTTTTAAAAGAGCAAAAATTTTCAGAAAAAATGATAAATA
Organism: uncultured Lachnospiraceae bacterium; assembly: GCA_946403075.1. GTDB lineage: Bacteria > Bacillota > Clostridia > Lachnospirales > Lachnospiraceae > UBA3633. Next base: position 5,657 of record CAMIYN010000071.1, read on the forward strand.
AAATTATAGAACTAATAAATGCTTTAAGAAGGACAACAATTTCGCAAGGTTCACTTTTTAGGAATAAAAGCAAAACGGAAATTAAAATAAGTGTTCCAGATTTTTATACTGATTTGATTTTAAACCAAGAGATTGAAAAACCATTAGAAATATTTATGGACATATTAGATGAATTCAATAAATTAAGCAGTGAAGAAATTAGGGTTTGTAAAGAAGCGTTAGATATAAATAAAGAAAAATACAAATCAAAATATAAAGATGATTATACATTATTATTAGAAACACTAACAAAAAATTTACCACAAGATAAAAGAAAGAAAATAAATGATTTAATTTACCAATTAAATATTTATATAGATACACATAAATCTGCATATATATTAAGATTATTTAATAATGTTGTAAAAAATAGTAAGTAAAAGTATAATTATTAAAATTTTAAAATGAATAACGTAAAATATTAT
>CAMIYN010000072.1 GCA_946403075.1 uncultured Lachnospiraceae bacterium
TATATAAAAAAAATACATTATGATGTAAGTATTGGTGAAGCATTAACAAGTGGCGAATTAAGAAATGGTGAAATAGGAGTAGAAGGGGTAAATTATATACCTAAAATTCCAACTGAAAATGATATAGAAAATTTGTTAAATAAAATTGAAAATATGAATAATCCAATAGATAAAGCACTTGAATATATAGCAGAAGGAATAAAAAATCAATTTTTTTGGGATTGCAATAAAAGACTTTCATTTATAATAGCAAATAAAATATTAATTAATAATGGTTGTGGAATAATTGCAGTTCCAGAGGAAAACTTATTAGAATTTCATCAAAAATTAAAAAATTACTATGATAAAAATGAAAAAGAAGAATTTAAAGAATTTCTATATAATACTTCTATTGCAGGAATGACAAAACAAGACAATGAATTATATAAAACTAAATTAAATAGTGATATTGATAAAAATATATTAGAAAATCAAAACTCAATAAAACTATAAAAAGAGAGTAAAAGAACAAACTCTCTTTTTTTATTTTAATATATATCAAAATAAACAAATTTTTAAAGTTGTATATTGACTTTATAATATATTTTTGTTAATATAATTACATAAAGAGGGAACCATAACCTTATAAAAGTGGAAAGAAAAAAGAGGGAACCATAACCTTATAAAAGTGGAAAGAAAAAGAGAGTGAAAACTCTCTTTTTTACTAAAAGGACAAAAAATGAAAAATTTAATGTTATTTGAATTAGAAGAAAATTATTATAATTTTTTAGTAAAATATGATAGTAAAATAATGTATAACAAAAATGCTCCAATAGGTTCAAGACCTTATGTTGGAATTGTATTAGACATAAATAATTATAAATACTTTGCACCACTTACAAGTCCAAAACCAAAACAAAATAAACAAAAAATTAGGCATTCTATAGATATGATACTAATTGATAATGGGAAATATGGTGCTATAAACTTAAATAATATGATACCAGCAAAACTTTGTTTTTTAAAAATCAAAAAATATGATATTTTAGCTAATGATACACTTAAAGAAAAGCAATATAAATTATTATTAGCAAATCAAATTCAATGGTGCAATATATTAAATAATAAAAATCTAATAAAAACTAATGCTGACCAAATATATAAAATAAAAAATAATAATAGAGTTAAAAACAAAAATATATTGAAGCTTAAAGAAAGATGTTGTGATTTTAAAATATTAGAAAACCAATGTGATATTGCATTTAATGTATTAATGGAAAAAGCTACTAATTATAAAAATACCATACCAAAAATGAATACAAAAAATTAATTATTAAGTGTCCAACCATTGGACATAATTTAGAATATAATAAAAAGTTAAAAATAAAAATTAAAATGTAAAATAAGAATTCACCATATAAATTCAATAGAAAATTTACTGTTGACAGAAAAATAGTGTCTATTGTATAATATTGACTATTGAATTTGATAGTATACTGTTTTTTTTTGTTAAAAGGAAACTGCTTTAGCTTTATATGTAGCACAAGCTTGAATATAAAATGAAGAATATATTGACTATCAATTATAAATAGAAATATGATAACCAATATAAAAACAGAAAATTTAGATTGTAACTTTTTTGTGGAAAGAAATAAATTCAAGTTTCTAACTACAGTAAAGAGAGTATTTCTATTGATGGGTAATTTAAATTACTGGAGTTTTCATGTATCAAAGTTTAAGAATAAAAATATTAAAGTCATAGTCTCGTAAGAGAATGTGACTTTTTTATTATATAAAAAAAAGGAGTAAAAAGGAAAAAATGAAAAAATTTGTATCATTAGTATTGGTAATAGCAATGGTGCTAACTGGGACAGGAGTGTCGACATTTGCTGGAGCACCAAGTTATCAGCAGCAAAAAGCAGAGCATGAGAGGCTTGAAAAAGAGGCTTTAGAGGAAAAAGAAAATAATAATTTGAATTTAGCAAATGAAGAAACTGATGCTTTAGAAGAGGAATCAATGTTAGACAGTGGAGTTAATGATGAAAATGACAAGAATCAAGAAGGAGAAACTGATGTCTTAGCCGATACTGATGATTTAGATTACGAAACAAAAGTAGATGAAAAAGAGACAGAAAAAGAAGAAGAAACCGATAAAGAAATAGAAGTAGAAAAGGAAACAGAAAAAGAAACAGAAGTAGAAAAGGAAACCGATAAAGAAACAGAAGTAGAAAAGGAAACAGAAAAAGAAACAGAAGTAGAAAAAGAAACTGATAAAGAAACAGAAGTAGAAAAGGAAACCGATAAAGAAACATATAAAGAGACAGAAGAAGATAAAGAAACAGATAAAGTAGAAGAGACATCTACTAAAAAAGAAGAGATAATAGATGAAGAAATAGTTGAAATGGTAGATGTTACATTAGATTACTTTTTAAATAGATTATTTATCAATAAAGAAAGAATTACTGAATTGTCTTTTGTGAGAGGTAATAATAATTTATCTGGCCAAATGGTGAATTTAGCATATGGTATCAATGCTTATGTTGATGGAACAAAAGTAGTAGTTAATATTGATAAAAATATAAATGCAAAACTACCAGTAGATTCAAGAAAATATTTTCAAAATATGAAAAATGTAAAAAAGATAGAAGGTTTAGATATCTTAGATGCTACTGATGTAGAAGATATTTCAAGTATGTTTGAATATAATCATAAATTGGAAAGTATAGACATAAGTAGTTTTAGTAAGGCTTTAAATATAACGCACATTATGGATATATTTAGACAAAATCATTCATTAAAAACAGTAAATATTGAAGGTATAGATATAAGTAAAGTTTCTGATATGAGAGGGCTATTTACAGATTGCAGTGTTTTAACTGATATTAAAGGCTTAGATACTTTAGATACAAGTGGTGCGACTACACTTGAATGGCTATTCCATGGAAACAAAGCTATAGAAGAGTTGAATTTGTCAAATTTTGTAATAGGTGATGATGTTTCTTTAATACATATGTTTGAGAAATGCACAAATTTGAAAAGAGTATATGTAGGTTATGGTTGGCCAGAGAGTAAAAGAAACATAGAAGCTACAACAGCAAAAGCAGGTGTTTTATTCATATGTAAAGAAGAAAAATTTGCAGACTTATATAAGGGTTATGAAGATGTATTTACTTTAAATGACAATGTGCTTAAATTAGAGAGAGATGTAGAATTAAGTTCATGCCTAAATGTAACTGATATTGATTTAGTATTAGATTTAAATGGTCATAAGTTGGAATCTCCAATAAATGATTATGCCATATATGTAAAAAATGCTAATTTTACAATTATAGACACTACTTATGAAAATAAGGAAAATGAAGAGAGTCCTAAAGTTTCATATGAAATGGAAAATAAATATGCTGGGCAAGTAATAGGAAGAAGTGAAAAAGCAGCAATATATATACAAAATTCTGTAGTGAATTTGAATCAAGGCTATATTGTTGGAGCTAGTGAAAAAATAGAATCGGTTGAAGAGAGTGTAGAAGAAGAAATAAGCGATGAAGAAGAGCAATATGAAGCAGAAGCAGTAGGTTTAATAAATAATTATGACACAAGTGGGAATGTATATTTAGATGGAGTTCCTGCTATTATTGCAAAAGAAACAAGTTTAAACTTTAATGGTGTATATGTAAAAGGTGGAGATGGTAAATCATACGATAATCAAAAGGGTGGAAAAGGTGCCCCTGCAGTAATGGCGATGTATGAAAATGCTGATTGTAAAATTAATTTGAATAAAGGATACATTGTGGGTGGAAAAGGAGGTAATGGAAAAAGGTGCAATATATCTGCACTTGCTGGTGAAGGTTTAATAATAAATGATGAAGTAATTAATATAGCAGAAAAAGATAATCCCATTTTAATAACTACATATGGAGAAAGTGGAGGCTTTGGTGGAGGAGATGGTGGAGAAGGTATAAAAGTATCTGGAAATATAGAAGTAGAAAATGTCATTATATCTGATGATATATTTATTACTGGAGGAGATGGTGGAGAAGGAGATAAAACTGAAAATAATATATTTTTTAAGACTAAGTATAAACCAAGTGGTACTATAAAATTAAGTGATATTAAGAAAGAAAAATATAGTTCTGTTGATGAAGGGATAGTAACAAGTGTTAAAGATCAAAAGAGAGCAGGATGGTGTTGGATTTTTGCGGGCATAGCTACTGCAGAAACTTATATGTTAAAGAATTTTCCTGAGTGGTGTAAACAGTTTGTCAATAAAAAAAATAATGAATTTGATTTATCGGAAGTGGCGGTAGCTAAAGCTCTATATCATGTTCCAAAACAACCGTTAAAAAATAATAGATCAATTAATATTATCCACATGCATGATAATGCAAGTGCTGGTTCTAAAAATAATCCATGGCTTGGTGGTGGTAATGCTAATTTGTTTGTTGATGTAGTAAGTGCTGATAGAGCATTGGTGCCAGAAGAGATAGCACCATTTGGTAGTTATAAATGTAGTGATTATGACAATAATGTATCTAATAGTGATAAAACAATTATATATAATAAGACACATGAGAAAATAGTAGATAATAGCATGCTTAGAAAACATTTAGAGAAAATAAAAACTGCAATTGTATCATATGGCTCTGTATCTGTTTCTATGTATTATAATAAATATCTGAAGTCTTATCAATGGAACCCTAATAAAAATAAAGCTGCAAATCATGCAATGCAAATTGTTGGTTGGGATGATAGTTTTAGTAGATCTAATTTTAGTGTATCTAGAACTCATTTTTCATTAAAGCCACCATCTAATGGAGCATTTCTTGTAAAAAATTCATATGGAACAGGGAATAATGATGGTTATGTTTGGTTGTCGTATGATTCATATGTAAGTTATATTTCTGCATATACTTATGGACCTTCAAGTGAGTATGATTATGCCTATTATAATGCAGAAATAGCTACTTTTGAAACTAGTTATAACTATAAAAAAGTATCATCAGCATACGAAGAATTTGAATTAAAAGGTGATTATCCTCAAGAAATTACAGGAATATCAGTTATAGTGGGAAATAATATTAAGAATGCTGAGATTTCAATGAGCGGATCAAATGGAATACTTAGATTAAAAACTGATTTACATGCTGGGAAAAATTTTATAGATACAAGTGATTATAAAATGGGATATGTAGAGAAAAAAAACCTGTTTAGAGGGTTTAGCGTCGGGGTGCATTTATTTGGTAATGGTTATGTAGGGTTCGCAGATGGACATTACAAAATAAATGTTTTTACTAGTGTTTGTAAAGAACCAAATGCTTATAACACACCTAAACAAAAAACTATAACTATGAGTTCAAATGTTTTCCCAGATGTATCAAAGACTGTAATGGCTGGAAAAGTTTCTATTGATGATGATTCATTGCAATCATATCTTGATGAGGAATATAGATGTAGAGGTTATATAGTAGAAGGGATGTATAGTGATAGTAACTATAAAAATCGTATATTTAATTTTATAACTGATGGTGAAAACAATAAAAAAATATATTTTAAACTGAAAGAAGAGAATGTAAAACTTTCTGCAACAATTCAGAAGCCTGAAATTAATGGCATAGTATTTAATGAGGCTTTTAATAAAATTAGTGATTCACTTCCAGATGCGATAGAAGTAGAGTTAAAGTCAGAACTTGGTAGTTATGGATTTGATAAAATTAAGGGATATGCATTTAAAGGCTATATGGTTAGTTTTGATGGTGGTAGTAGTTTCAAAGGACCTACATTTAAAATTGATAAATATTATTCAAAAAATGTTTTGTTAAAGCCAGAATTTGAGCTGATACAATATAAAATAGAATATGAATTAGATGGAGGGGAAGTTGAAAATAATCCGAGCAGTTTCACGATTGAAGATTATGATAAGATTATATTAAATGACCCAATAAAAGCTTGCTG
>CAMIYN010000073.1 GCA_946403075.1 uncultured Lachnospiraceae bacterium
ATATTTCATAAAAAATTGGACCTCCTTTTAGGTCCAACTTTTGGGGTTCTTTACAAACAGTCTTATTTTTATCTACCCGAATTAACATATAAAGCTATTTAATTATTCTATTCCTAAAATATCTTTAATTGTATTTTTTTCTCTTATTTTTAATTCTGCTATATATGAATTCATATAATCCCAATCAGGCTCTTCCTCGCTATAATATGGCAATAATATATCTTCATTTTCAATTTTTTCTAAAATTCTAGCTCTTCCATAATTATATCTATAAATCTCAGTATTTAACATAGTACATATAAATAATGCACTATTTTCATTCATCTTATCATTTCTTAAAGTATAAACTTTAACCCCTGTGACAAAATCTTCTTTTTGATAAAATGCATATCTTCCCTCAGCTCCAATTGAAATACAATCTCCTTTAGTTATTATATCGGCATCAACTTCTATATCAACATCAGCATAAAAATCACAACCATTATTAAATGATGTTCTAGAAATATAAGGCATTTTGCCTTTATTAAAATCTTCTTTTACAGAATGCTTGGTAGTAGAAATTGTAAATATTTTCCCAACTTTATATTTATGCCATGATGAAATATCCATTTTATCCCCCCTTTTTCACTAAATATGAATAGTAATCTTTAATTGTATCAACAAACATTTGTTCATTAATTTTTGAGTAATCAGTTTCCATATATGCTTCACAAAGCCATTCATCTTCATAAGTAACATTCTTAAGTACTGATAATCCATCAATAACAGCTCTATTGTTATAACACTCTATCCATTTATGCTTTATATCTTCCCATTTGTTATATGCGTCAATTCTTCCTAATTTTTTCTTTTTTACAAAGCCATCATCTTTATAAAAACCAAAAAATGTCGAATAAGAACTATTATGAGGAATTTTTGCTTTCCATATCATTACACATACATTTGTTCCTGCTCCCTGACCATAAAATATATCATCTGGCATTGAAAATACAGCACTTAAAGTATGATTTTCCATAAGTTTTTTTCTCAAATCTTTATACTTATTACCAATAGCACAACTCATAGGACACACTATAGCAACTTCCCCATTTTGTTCAACAATATCTAATAATCTAATTAAAAATTCAAGTTCTGCGTAATCATCTTGTGAATATGGAGGATTAATTAATCCCTTATTGATAGCAATATTATTTCCCTGCGAATCCCTCATATTTGTTAATTGACTAATAGTATTATCATCAAAACAATCCCCATGAATTATGTGTGATTTTCCGTCTTTTCGCATTATCATATTAGCTAAGGCTAAAGTATGTATGTCTGAATCTAGTTCAATTCCATATAAATTGTTTTTTCTAATATATTCAATTTCTTCTTCATTTGTAGCATCTTTAACCATCATTCCCATAGCAGTAACTAAAAAAGCTCCGCTTCCACAGCATATATCTGCAACACGAGAATGTTTGTTAATTTGAATTATTTCAGCCATAAATTCAGTTAAATGTTGAGGCGTTAAAACAATACCCAATGAATTACCATCTCCAGAAGAGTAACTAATGAATTCATGATAAAATATACCTAATGCGTCTATAGTGTTTCCTACATAATCCATCATAGGTTTAATTTTCATTTCTAACTGATTAATATACCATCTTAAAGATTTATCATTAGATAATGGTTCATTTTTCAATCCAATAATACTATCGATTTCTCTAAATTTATTTTTTATTTCATTAATTTTTTGTTGTGATATTTCCCCATCACTTAAAACTCTTTCAATAGCTGAACAACATTGTTCCAATAAAGTATTAAAATTAGTTGTTCCAACATAATCATTACAAAAGTCATTATCTTGTAAAGCTAAAAGAATGCCTGCAATAAATAATGGTTTCAATTTCTCAGTCATTTTATTACTTCTTAATGCATTATGTATTATAACCGATGTTATTTTTACTTCACTTAAGCTATATTCTTTTTGAACCCTTTCTCCTCTAACTAATTTCAAATAATTAAGTGGTTCTAATATTATATCTTTTGCCTTTTTTAATTCATAATACTCAGTTTGATTGCAAGCCCAATAATAAGAATTTGAGTATATTTGTCCTTTAGAAGAACCTGAAACAGCAACAGCAATAACATTAAAATATTTCTTCAAATATTTAGCATAATATAAAACCCCATCAATTGCATAATCTTTTGGGTGGTCAAGATTCTCAGAACAATGCTTACTCAAAGCGTTTTTACATTCGACAACAATAATTGTATTTAAATCAGCTGCTAAAGTAATTAAAAACTCAGGCTTTGCTCTACCCGACCCCTTAGTTGAATAGTCATCAATAGTACAATATTTTGGTTTTCCACCCGCTTCAGACAATGCTTCATTAATTAATGAATTAGGAGTATTTTCACCTTGCACATAAACATAACCAAAACTATTCTCTCCATATTCATCAATTTTCATTTCTTTTTCAGTTAACTTCTCTGTATGCTTTTCAATTTGATTCCGAGGCATAATATCTCCTTAATCATAGCTATTATTATTTAAACATTAGTTTTATAAAAATACCAGTATATTACTAATGGTATTATGTCGGCTTTTTCTATTGCTATTTATATTTTTTTTAAATCCGAGTGTAAATCCAGTAATTATTATTAAATTGTATTGATTTTATTGGTCTTTTTGGTCAAGTGATTTAAGTGTTGGGAAAAGTAAAACATCCCTTATCGCTTGTGAATTAGACATAAGCATCACAAGTCTATCTATCCCATAACCTATACCACCTGTTGGAGGCATGCCAATTTTAAGTGCTGTAAGGAAGTCTTCATCTATACTATTTGCTTCTTCATCTCCAAGTAATTTTAATTTTTCTTGTGCCAAAAATCTCTCTCTTTGGTCTATTGGGTCATTTAATTCAGAATATGCATTTGCCATTTCTTGCCCATTTATAAAAAGTTCAAATCTCTCTGTTAATCTTGGATTATCAATTTTTTTCTTTGTAAGTGGCGATATTTCTATAGGGTGGTCAACAATAAAAGTAGGTTGTATTAAATTATCTTCTACAAATTCATCAAAAAACAAATTCAATATATCTCCCCATTCATGATACTCCAAAAATTCTATATTTTTTTCTTTTGCAATTTTTTTTGCATCATCAGTAGTTTTAATTTCATTAAAATCTACTCCACTATATTTTTTAACAGCATCTATCATCGACATAACCATGAAAGGCTTTTCTAAATCTATCACTCTATCAGCATACTCTATTTGCATAGTTCCAAGAACATTTTTTGCTATATATCTAAACATTGATTCTGTTAATTCCATCATACCATGATAATCAGTATATGCTTGATATAATTCCATGAGAGTAAATTCTGGATTATGTTTTGTATCAGTTCCTTCATTCCTAAATACACGGCCTATCTCATAAACTCTCTCAAGCCCACCTACAATTAATCTTTTTAAATATAATTCAAGAGAAATCCTAAGATGCAAATCTTCATTTAAAGCATTAAAATGAGTATTAAAAGGTCTTGCACTTGCCCCACCAGCATTTGAAACTAAAATCGGTGTTTCAACTTCCATGAAATCTCTTTTATCTAAAAAATTTCTAATCTCTTTTAGTACTTTTGACCTAATAATAAATGTTTTTTTAGTATCATCATTCATTATCAAATCAATATATCTCTGCCTATACCTTAAATCCCTATCTTGCAAACCATGAAATTTTTCTGGCAATACTCCAAGAGACTTTGATAATAATACAACTTCACTCGCATGTATTGATATTTCATTTACTTTAGTTTTAAATACTTTTCCCTTAATTCCTAAAATATCACCTATGTCATACTTTTTAAAATCAGTATAACTTTCTTCACCTATGTCATCTCTTGCTACATAAATTTGTATATCGCCTTCTCTATCTCTTACATTACAAAAAGAAGCTTTACCCATCACTCTTTTTAGCATAAGCCTACCAGCAATAGCCACATCTTTTCCTTCAAAATCATCAAAATTATTTTTAATCTCTTGACTATGATTTGATACATCATACTTTGTAATCAAAAACGGATTTTTGTCATTTGCCACTAATTCATCAAATTTATCTCTTTTCGCTTTTTCCAATTTATTAATATCTTCTTTTGTTTGTTCTATTTGATTATTTACATTTTCACTCATAATGTTATCCTTGTAAAATATTTTTTAAGTCAATCTCTAATAACGGACATTTTTCAACATTAAATTTTTAGAAATATTGAATAGCGAAGATTCCATAAAAACCCTTAAATTAATTGATAGGCTTTTTAGAGATTTCCTTAAGTTTTATATTAACAAATTTATTAAAATAAAACAATATTAACATTGAAAAGGATAAAGTCAAGCTTTTGTAGGTGAAATATTAAAAAAATAACCTTTAAAAATTTTCACAACAAAAAAAAGCAACTATAAATATAGTTAAAGTTGCTTTTTAAAAATCATATATTATTCCTACTACAAAATATTAATTTAATGATTATCATAATGTCCCTTGCAAGAAAGTAAATCAATTGTTTCCATATCTGTTCTCATTTTATATATTAATCTATCTTTAGAATTTATTCTTCTACTATATGCTTTATCATATTTTAGAAATTCAGGTTTCCCTATGCCATTAAGTAATCCATCCATTTCTATACTTTTTATAAGTTGTTTTATTTTTTCTTTATGACTACTCTCTTTATATTCTTTCTCAAAATTTTCAGTTTTTATAAATATCATAATTAAAATTCAAATTTTGAATATTTTCCTTCTTTGATTTCTTTTTCAGCATTATCTATAATTTCTTTTAATTCAGGTGTTATACATTCAGAAAACACATCTTTTGTTTTTTTTGCATCTTCAATAATATCTTCAAGTTTTAGTGTTATATTGCCTCTTTCGTTCTGTCCTAATCCCTTTCTTGAATTTTTCCACGATAATTCATTATGTGACAAATCACTTAATTCAGTAGATTCTATTGGACCATATTGTAATATTACAGAATTTAATATATTTTTTTCTTGATCTGATAAATTAGTTATATCATAATTTTTAATTCCATATAAATTTTTTCTAACTAATGGAGATACTGGACCTAATCTCCACCCTTGAAATTCATCATTAAAAAGAGGTTTTCCATAAATAGCAAGGTTTTCTCTTTGAGCAAAATATAATAATTTCTGCAACTTCATTTCATCAATGGTATCTTTAAATATTGTTTCATATTTTGACACTATATAACTTGCACAATTCAATATACTATTCATATTATCCCTCCAATTTTAATTTTTTATAATTTTTATTTTAAATAACAAAATTTTCTCTTGATATAGATAGTTTTAGATCTCCATTTAACCATTTATCAAAATTTTTTTGAAAAGAACCTAAACTCTCATTGAATGTCTCGTTTATCCACTGAAGTATATTAGGACTAATTTTTAATGTTTCACTTCTCATATAAAAATTATATATTTTATATTTTTTTATTTCAACTATTTTTTTTTATTTCTCATTGTTCGCTCTTTGTTCGTAAAAATTTTTAGACACATTTTAAACATAAACAAAAAATATTTTTTAATACAATTTAAATACTTTTTGGGGGGGAACTTTTTGGGGGGAACTTTTGGGGGGAACTTTTGGGGGGAACTTTTGGGGGGAACTTTTTTTGTAAACTGTGAGTTTAAAATGTAAACTGACAGTTTACAGTTTATAAAAAAACCAATATTCCCTTGTTTATTCAAGAAAATATTGATTTTATGGGAAGCTTCCGAGCGGACTTGAACCGTTGACCTACTGATTACTAATCAGTTGCTCTACCAACTGAGCTACGAAAGCATTTTCATACCACAAAAATCACATATCAAAGGGAGAAGAACTTAAACAAATAGTATAAGACCTCGACCT
>CAMIYN010000074.1 GCA_946403075.1 uncultured Lachnospiraceae bacterium
GTGGGAGCCCTAAACGAGCCCGCAGCAAGATAGTAGTGTTAGCCGTAGGGGCGAAGTACCACGAGCCCGTATTCAAGACAGTAGTGGTAGTCGTAGGGGCGAACTTGAAAAATGTAGGGGCGAAACGGTGCGAGCCCTAAACGAGCCCGTCGCAAGACATTAGTGAAAGTCGTAGGAGTGAACCTAAAAAAAGAAGGGACGAAATCTTATGAACCCTATAATATTATTAATTATGACTATTTTTATCTGATAATTATTTTGATTTATTAAAAATTTGAAATGAATCCTGCCAAGCCCTACATATAAGATTTAAATTGTATTCTTTTGCAAGACTAACTGCATCAACAGTTGGAACTGCTTTTGAGACAAGTGCTCCAAGTTTTGCAAAAATTGCTTTTCTGACCATATCTACAGGAACCCTGCCTGTTGTAAATACTATACAATCTTCTGGTTTTATATTATTTAAATATATATATCCTATAATTTTATCAAGTGCATTGTGTCTACCTATATCTTCAAATGAAGTCACTACTTTTCCATCTTTATATAGATAAGCAGCATGTGTCCCAGATGTCATTTTATGAATTTTAGAATCTGTATTAAATGCATTCGCAAGATTAAACACATCTTCATTTTTTACTTCAATACTATTTATCAAAATATCTGGTTTTAAACTAGTTTTAAAATATGATTTATTGTCTTGACAACAACTTGCTACATCTACATTTTTATCCCAGTCTTTATCAAAACTTACACCTTGTTTTAAAAATACTCTAACTCTTGATGCTTTTTCACATACATAAATATTTTCAATCAAGTCAACATCTCTCAACAAACCTTCACTAATCATTCTTCCTACAGCAAGTTCTACTATACTTGTGCCTGTACATACAAGTTTGGCAATTTCAATATCATTTACATATAAAGTAGTATAATGCTCAATAAGAAGCTCGGTAGATATTTCTTCAATTTCACCATTATTTTTACATATGATATTTTTTTCAAACTCAGTATTAGATTTTTCTCTATATAAATTTTTAATATTCATAAAAATATTATATCACATATACAAATAAATGTCTAATTTTTAAAAAGATAGTGTCAAGTTATTATGTGTTTTAAAAGTAAAAAAATATATATTTATGGTTGTTTTTTTTATTAAATTTTGCAATCTCCTCTATCTATCGCCAATTCATATCCTATACTCTTCATTCTCGCACTCATACAATATTTACACTCTGCTGCTTCATCACCAGTGCATATCTTATTATCATATAATAAATACTTACTTCTAACTTCTGTAGGTGATAAATTCGGCATCACAACATTTGCACCATGTTGCACACCTTTCTCACGGCCTAAAGGATTGATTGTACCAAGTGCAGTAGTTGCAGGAAGTAAAACATTTGGGCGGATTATCCTTACTATAGATAGAAGTAAAAGTGTTTTAGATAAAGTTCCTGCTTTCTCACTTTTATAAATAGTGTCCTTATGTGGTATAAATGGTCCTATGCCACACATCTCAGGCTTAAACTCTTCTATAAACTTTAAATCATGTGCTAAATCTTTATTTGTCTGATACGGACACTCTACCATAAATCCAGCACCGACTTGAAAACCAATGTCTTTTAAATCTTGAAGACACTTAATCCTATGTTCATACGACATTGTTGCTGGATGAATTTTCTCATAATGCTCTTGATTTGCTGTCTCATGTCTAAGCAAATATCTATTCGCGCCTGCATCAAAATATTTTTGATAAGTACTTTTTTCTTTTTCGCCTATTGATAAAGTGATGGCACAGTCAGGAAACTTATTCCTAATATGAGAGATTATCTCAACCATCATCTCATCATTAAAGTAAAGGTCTTCACCACTTTGTAAGACAAAAGTTCTAAAACCAAGTTCATAACCCATGTCGCAGCAATCATATATTTGTTCTTTTGTCAATCTATATCTATCACAATTTTTATTACCATTTCTTATCCCACAATAATAACAATCATTCTTACAATAATTAGAAAACTCTATAAGACCTCTTGCAAAAATCTTCTTACCATAAACACTTATGGCAAGTTTAACAGCCTCTTGTCTAATCACTTCTTTCTCTTCATCAGTAATATCATTAAGTAATGATTCATATTCCTCTACACTAAGACTGTGTGTGTCAATAAGCTTGCTTATTACATTATTCATAACTAGTCACCTCACTTTTATTAAAATCTTTTGTAAAACTTACGCCTTCTTTTAAATAAACCCTCACACGAGAGGCTCTTTCATATATATATATTATCTATGTCATTTACATCTTTTAAAATGCCTTCACTTATAATCCTGCCAATCGCAAGTTCTACTATACTTGTCCCCGTGCAAACTAAACTTGCAATCTCAATATCATTTATATATAAAGGCGAAGTATAGTAGGGATAGTGTCAAGTTATTATGGGTTTCAGAAGTAAAAAATATATATTTATAGTTGTTTTTTTATTAAATTTTGCCCATATGTTTGAGTATTCTTCCTTCTTCGGTCAATTCTGCTTGAATAGCATTCATTTACTATATCTTTTTCTTTATCTGTTTTGCTAATGTTATATATCAGGTGTTTCTTTTTTTGTACTATTTTTTAATATGTCATAATATACTTTAAATTTGCTAAAACCCACGATAATTTTACTCTATACTTAATTTCTAAAAATATAAATCTCTTGTTCCCTTTTCTATTTTCAACAGTTCTTCTCTTACTTTTGGTCTAAGTTCTGGTTTTCCTATATTGTCAATCTCCCTATCTATAAGTTCTTCACCTATTTTTCTTGTTTCAGGACTTGCATAATCAATTAAATATTCTTTTAATGTCATCAATGCATTTGGGTGGCAGCAGTTTTGTATTTGACCAGATTTGCAAAGCGACATAAATCTATCGCCTGTCCTACCCTGCCTATAACAAGCTGTGCAAAATGATGGTATATACCCTGCTGTCATAAGCCAGTTTACTACTTCATCAAGAGTTCTATTGTCTGATACATCAAACTGTTCTGTCTCGTGTGGTCTTTCTTCCTCTGCATATCCACCAACTGAAGTTCTTGAACCACCACTAATTTGACTTACACCAAGTCTTATAATTTTTTCACGAACTTCAGGTGTCTCCCTTGTTGATATAATCATACCAGTATATGGAACTGCAATACGAATAAGTGCAGCAATTTTACAAAACATTTCAGCACTAAGAGAGTTATCAAAATCATTTGGGTCTATATCATTTGCAGGCTTTACTCTTGGGACAGATATAGTGTGAGGGCCTACACCGTGAACAGCCTCTAAATGTTCTGCATGCATAAGTAAACCTGCAAACTCATATCTATATTTATCGAGTCCAAATAAAACTCCTATACCTACATCATCTATACCACCTTCCATTGCCCTGTCCATAGCTTCTGTGTGGTAGTCATAATTATGTTTTGGTCCTGTTGGATGTAAATATTCATATTCTTTTTTATCGTAAGTTTCTTGAAACAAAATATATGTTCCAATACCCACATCTTTTAATTTTTTATAATTTTCTACTGTAGTTGCAGCAATATTTACATTAACACGGCGAATAGCACCATTTTTATGTTTTATAGAATAAATTGTTTTTATACTTTCCAAAATATATTCTATTGGATTATTAACTGGGTCTTCACCTGATTCTATTGCAAGTCTCTTGTGCCCCATATCTTGAAGTGCTATAACTTCTTTTTTTATTTCTTCTTGTGTTAGTTTCTTTCTTGGTATGCTTTTATTTTTCAAATGATATGGACAATATAAACATCCGTTTACACAATAGTTTGAAAGATAGAGTGGAGCAAACATTACTATGCGATTACCATAAAAATCTTTTTTTATTTGCTCTGCAAGAGCATACATTTCTTTTACTTTCTCTTTGTCATCACAAGCAAGTAAAACACTTGCCTCTCTGTGCGACAAACCTTTTCTTAATTTTGCTTTCTCAATAATTTCCGAAACAAGTGCGAGATTATCTTTATTCTCATCAGCATATTTTAATGTTTCTCTGATTTCTTCATCACTTATAAACTCGGTTGCTTTTAATGATTCTTTGTTATACATATTGGTTCCTCCCAAAAAAAATGTTACCTAAAAAGGTAACAATCACATTTATGGAAATCTTGTTAATTTAACAAACTCAAAATCATTCAAAAAACTCATCCATAATTAACAAATATTGTCAAGTGGTTGTACCTTTTTCTTCAGAAAACTCTTTAGAATTAGAATACTTTATTTCTTTAAATAGTATTATACTATTTTTTATAAATAAATCAAGGTTTATAATGCAAGCGATAGTGTCAGGTTATTATGGGTTTTAAAAGTAAAAAAATATATATTTATGGTTGTTTTTTTATTAAATTTTGCCCATATGTTTGAGTATTCTTCCTTCTTCGGTCAATCCTGCTTGAATAGCATTGTAATATTTCGGGTCTACACCTGGCTTTTTAATTGCCTTTAAGTTTTCATCAATTAAATCCATGTTGTCATTTTCATTTTGTATATCGTATGCATCATCAAGGTCTAAGTTTCTTAAATTTATAATTGTTTGTGTATTGCATTAGGTATCTTCCTTGTTAAAATTTCAATAAAAAAAGAGACTATCTCTCTTATGAACCCTATAAGTTAGCCTATTTTATATTAATTAATAATTCACTTATCTAAGGATTGATTCCTAAATTCTATAGGAGTCAATCCTTTTCTTTTTTATTAATTCTATCGTTGTTATAATAATTTATATATTTTATCATGTTTTCTTTTAATACATCAAGTGAAATAAACTCTTTTTCATGTCCATAAAACATTTCATTTTTCATTATTACGAAAAAGTTCTCCATTATGCCATTATCCATACAATTTCCTTTCCTTGAAAATGATTGTTTAATACATCGTTTTTCTAATTCATTTTGATAATATTTCATTTGATATTGCCATCCTCTATCTGAATGAAATGTAAGCCCTTCTAATGTTTCATATTTATTGAATGCATTATCAAGCATTCTTATTATTTGGTTAAAATTAGGGCTTCTTGATATATCAAAACTTATTATTGACCAATCATACATATCAAGAATAGGAGATAGATATAATTTGCCTGTTGGTATTTTAAACTCCGATACATCCATAGTCCATTTAGAATTAGGTTTAATTGCATTAAAATCTCTTATATGGACTTCTTTATTGGTTTTGCTATCTATTTTACTATGAAGCAATAAATTTTATTTTATAATCCCATTATCGCCTCCATATGTATGAAATTTACCATTCCTTCTTTGTATTCCATCAAGGCCATTTTCATGCATTATTCTTTGGGTCTTTTTTTAGTTTATATGCAATTCTTTGTTTAGTTCAAGATTAACTCTTATATAGCCATATCTTTTTTTATGCTTAAGATATATTTCAAGTATCTTTTCTAAAATCTCTTTATCTACTTTTTCTTTTCTTAATTGATATTTTATATGCCTTTTAATTTTATAATACTCATAAGTTGATTTATTTATATTCGTAACTTTAAGAAGAACCTTTAACTTGTATTTATGCCTTAATTCATCAATTACTTTTACTTTATATTTGTTTTTTGGTTCTTCTCTTGAATTAAGGCATTTATTTTTTTTAAGTATTTATTTTCCGCTAGTATATATTCTATTTCTTCATCAGTATATTTACTTTTCTTATTTTCAGTATTTTTATTAGTTTCTTTATCTTTTCTTGGCATTGTAGGCTTCCTCCCTCGTTTCTTTAATTTTAACCCATCTATGCCATACTGTCTATATAATTTACATC
>CAMIYN010000075.1 GCA_946403075.1 uncultured Lachnospiraceae bacterium
GTATAGAGTGTATCCCAATAAAATAAAAAAAGCTACTATCATAACTATTAAAGAATGTAGTAGTGCTTTGTTTTTCTTTTTAATTAATGTCATTTCTTTTTGTATTTCTTTTTTAGAAAGGGTGTCTTGTCTTAATGCTTCTAATTCTTTCTTTAAAGAAATAACTTGCTCTTTAATATTCATATCAGCACCCCTAACAATATTATTTGTGAAATTCTAATATATGTTTTTCTATCTCCTCTTGTGCTATTTTCCTCATATCATCAACATAATTTTCAACTTTATCTAATATTTTTTCGACTTTTTCATCCAATTTATCAAGTCTATAAGTAATTAGTTCGTAATTACTTTCTTTTGCATCTTTTATGGCTTTATCTTTTCTTGATAAGACAAAATTAGAAACACTTATAACTGAACCTAAAATACTTAATGCTAATGCTATTGTTACTGTTTCCATAAAATCCACCTCTCTTATACACTTATTGTATCATATACACAAATATTAGTCAAATTATGATTGCTTTTTTTTATCACCACAATAAAGACGATATTGATGGACTAATTCTAATTCGACATCCTTTCCAACAAGAAATTCCCACATCAAATCCTTCAAAAACTGTCTTTTATGTGTCATTAAACATAATTGATGATAAAAATACCATTTGTATATTTCTAAAGTATCTTCATCAAGCAATAATACTTCATCTCTAAATCTTTTTCTATCATTATATACTTCATCGATAGTATTAAAAGTTATTTTTCTAATATTCCACATTATTTCTTTCATATTTACCTCATATAATGTTGTTCCCCACTATTATGCCTAATTCTAATTAGATTGTACAATTATTTCCCAAAAAAGTCAACAAAAAAAAGCATACCGAAGTATGCCCTAGTTAGGAGTGTACAAATGTCTCTCGTAAATACTCTAAAGAAATATAAAGAAATGAAATATGGGGGAACTTTATATTTCTCTAGGCTATCTACAAGATAGCCTATTGGAATGAGGTTAGATATTATTCATTCCTTTATTATTGTATCAAATTGCACATTTTTTGTCAATTTATCTATGCTTTGGTTTATGCCCATCCATTATGTCAAACATTTCTTTTTTTAATTCCATACAAGTCTTATTTTTTAATTGTCTTGTATTGTAATCTTGAATATATGCTTCATAATCTCCTATATTTCGAATAGCATTATATTCAGGAATTGTTGTTTTTGGGTTATAATACATTATCATAAATCTATAACCTAAATTTTCTTTGTAAAATTCACCAATAGTATTTATCATATCTATTTCTTCTTTTGATTTATCTACTAATGTATGTGAATTCATTTCATACAAATAATATTCACCTAACTCAAACATTATTTATCGCCACCAATCCATATAAAAAATGCAAATATAGCGATAATTAATATTACAACTAAACACAAATCACATAAATTAAAAGCCATACCCTATCACCTAGTTTAATTATAACACTTTATCAATATTTAAGCAAATTAAAAGACAGGTAAACCTGTCAGTATAGTGATTGTGCTTTTATAAGCACTGCAGGAATAACAAGTTGAAATCTAGAATAAGTAATCGTACTTTGTGACAATTACCTTCAACCTATATTACTCCTGCACTACCTATAAAAGATAGTGTTTCCACTTTTTATGGAAATCAAGCGAGTAGTGCCTATTATAAGCACCACATTGAATAGATATAAGATAAGGTACGACCTTAACTCCACGGCTCCTACCCTACGCGTCTGGGCATCATATCTACTCAATGTGCTACCTACAATGGTAGCCTATTATGTATACTGTTTATAAGTTCATTCCCTGAAATCAAATTATAATTGATGTTCCTCACATTAATTCGCTATAACCATTTATTATTCGACCACTAGCAAGTTAAGAGCCTTATAGGAGAGCGACTACCTACTCATCTTAACCCTTTTTCGTCTGTTTTACTAGACTACACTAAAAGAAATCCTTCTTCCCATCTTTCACACACGTTAGGCATTATTTTCATTAACTAAATCAGTGACAGTGATTTGTTTGCAAAATTCCTCTTTTAAATATGTAGATTTGTGCTACTCGAACCAACTTCTAATCTTATACTCCTATTTCTAGGTATCAACTACATTATCGGCTTATTGGTACTTCTTATTTTCACTCTACCCACCACAGATAGTATTACTAATAAGTCTTTTATCTCCCCTCTACAAAGGGTTGCTTTGTGATTGCCGACGATTAGTTCATTGTGTCTTATAAACTCTTATACCTCGAACTGCTACCATCTCTTTTTGCACTTTGTGCATCTTATAACTAATATTACTATTAATTACCACTCAATCCATCGTAAAATCTCTCTCACAACTAATAAGAACGAGACAGTACCCCTACTACATTGCGTTGTAGTCTTTCATAGGGTTCAATTATAATTTAATTTCAAAGAACGAACTCTCGTGAACTTCCTTCACTGTATTAATGATAACACGATTTACAATCTATGTCAATAATTTTTTTTATCTATTTTCCCCTATTGCACTTAAACTACCCTTACGAGGATAATTGTAATGATACATAATTTTATGTGTAAAATAGCATAATGGGTACTTTTCCATCAATTTTAGGTGTAATTCTTTATCTTCGGCATATTGTTTGCCTACTGTATATCGTAAATCACCTAAAAATTCTCTACGAATAAACTTAAAATTGCCATATTTGCATTGATAATTGTTTTGGTCTGACTTAAATACATACTTTACATTGTTTTCCATATCATAGAACACCATATCGTTTTCACCATCTAGGTAATTATCCACAATATTGTTGAAAACTTTGGGATAAATGTAATCATCACTATCTAGCATAATAATATATTCGCCATCAGCAACATCTATACCTTGATTTCTAGCATAAGAAACGCCTTTATTTTCTTTATAATCAATTATTTTTACATTTTGTTTACTATATTTTTCAAAATTAGTTAAATAACCTATTGTTCTGTCAGTTGAACCATCATTTATACATATAATCTCTATGTCATCTCGTTTAGGAATGTTTTTTAAACAATCTAATACCCATTTTTCACTATTCCAACAAGGAATTATAATACTAACCTTAATTTTCTTTTCCATAATTCACATCCTTTACATAATACCCATACTTATCGTTTTTATAAAGTAATTTGAGCATTGGGTATCTTTCTAATACATTTTCAGGAGTTAAATCAGGTTGTTTATGAATTTCATATACATTATCTTCACATATACCTTGTTCCATCTCGTAAGGAACGGCAACTATCATCTCATCACACCTATCATAAGCGTATTTTAAGACTTTTTGTGCTTCTTCTACAGTTAAATGCTCTATTATATCGCCGAATATTATAATCGCATAAAATCCGTACTCAAAATCCTTAATATCGGTATTGAAAACTGCTTCATACTTCTTTTCTAACTCATACTTGTCTATATTTGGTTTAAACACTTCTACTGCGTGTATTGTTTTAAAATAATCGTGTAGTAGATTGTAATAAGTTCCACACCCTGCACCTACATCCAAAACAGTTGCATTTTCAGTAAATTTAGATTGTAGATACTCTTTTACATTTTTCTTGTAATATTTATATGAAGTTGCCATTATTTATTACCTACTTTCACAACTTGTGGCACTTTACCATTGATATAAACAATACATTTCTTTTCTTTATCTTCTTTTAACATTTTGTCTATTGCTTTTTTTATCACTTCATAAGTAATTGTTGTCGTTAAAGGAACTACATATTCTTTTCCTGTTTCTTTCATTTAAACATCTCCTCTATTAAATCGCCATATTTAGCAAAGAAACAATCATCATAGCACTCATATTGCTTAACTAATTCAAAGTTTTTATCTATCGCTTTCTTTCTTTTAGCATATTCTTTATCTATATCTAAGTTTCTTATAATATCAGGTATTTTATCTCTATCTTCAACATAGATTATTCCATCCATATCAAAGAACTCGCCTATTTTTCTAGCACCATAATAGATAGGCACTACTTTATTTGCTAAACAGTTACATAATTTTTCGGTAAAATAGTAATCTTGTAAGTCATTTTCCATAGCAACATTGAATTTATAATCTCTAAATGCTTCTATTGTATCTACATATTCTCCACCATTCCATTTTCCCATTACATCGGCTAGTCCTTCATCATATAATTTTCTAGCAACCTCTTGTCTTTTCCTATGTCCTTCTACAAATGCTTTTTCGCTACATATCATAGATACACCTTTAAACTTAGGTTCATCACTCAAACACCACCAAGTTGCATAAGGCATTAATTTAGCATTTGGTAATTTAAGTAATACATCATCAAATGTAAAGATGTACTTATATTCATCATAATGTTTTTCTAAATACTCATAAGCACTAGGATATAGGCATCTCGGTTCAACCATTAATGCTACTTTTTTGTCTTTAGGAATACTTTTATACTCTATTTTATCAACAAAATCATCAGTAATAGCATATATTTCGCTATTGTCATCCCATAACTCAGGTTTTACATAGCCTTTGTAGTGGCTTATTAATCTCATTTTATTCATTTCCTATCTTCTCCCCTAAAATATTATACACATTACCTTTACCATCTATACTCATTGGTTCAGTAACATTACAAGCCCTGCCTAGACTTGCTAATCTACACATTTCATCTATTAATCCTTTTAAACTCTCTACACTATTTAATCCGTCATAGTCATACCCTAAATCATATATTCTCTCTAAATATCTTCCCATTATCTCTATTCTATTATCCATTTTTTTCTCCTATCTAGGCGTTAGCCTACGCTGATTTTTTATTTTTCTTCTTTTTTGTTTCTTCTTCTAATACTTCTCGTTGCATATCTCGGCATATCTCAGCATTCGACTTACAACTATATTTTCTTGAAAAATCTTCAAATTCTACTTCTTTAAAGTATTCTTCTACTATTTCGTGTATCATATCGTGGCTACAAGCACTTACTTCACATACATCGTCGTAACTAAATGACTTGTCAGCATTTTGATTATGCCCGTATTCATATAAGAAACAGTGCATTAATTCGTGATATAATGTCCTTTTCTTATCTAAAATGTCATTATTTATGTAAATCATATGATGCGTATAATTAGTTACTCCATCAGTGTATCCATTTTCCCCAAACATATCGTTCATTTCAGCATTTGAGATTTCTTTTATCTCCCATTCGTTATCATTCATTCTAAATTTCATATCTCTATCCCTCCACTATATCCATTATACCATATTCTATAGATTTGTAAAATTGCAAATAAAAAAGAACCTTTATTAGGCTCATATTGTCATTTGGCAAGAGGTATTGTTTTAGTTAAACTACTATTAGCAAACTTTTATCCATATTGTCATTCTATGAATTACTTATTTGCCATAGGTTAGGCTAACATAATAAATTATGCTTACTAACATCTTTTTAGGACTTGACTTCATCCAGACTTATTTCATTCACATAAAATGGACTTTATGTTTAAGAAACCACTCAATTAAATTATACCATATTTTAGGGAAAAGTAAATCCCAAATGAAAAATTTGCTCGAGTTGTGGGAAGAGGTAATTCTTGACATTTTACTTTACATAAGGGAGGGAGGGGGACTAGTAAAATAGGTGTCAAGTTTCATTAATGAATAATAATACAACTTTACAATACATTAACATTATAACTTTCTTTCTTTTTGTTCGTGTTTATTCTTTTTTTACTTTGTGTAAAAAATACATAATATAAT
>CAMIYN010000076.1 GCA_946403075.1 uncultured Lachnospiraceae bacterium
CTTTTGATGAAAAAGTGATGTAGCATTTTTTAGTGGCTGCGAAAGATGAAAAAGATAATAGTATTATTAACAATATTGAAATCTTAAATATACTTTTTAACATATTCTAAAATAAATCAAATGCTGCATCACCAGCAGGAAACTCTTTTATATCTAATGGTGTTATTTCAACATCATCAATCAGATTATCAACTATTTTAAATGTGAGACCATAAAAATATTTGTTTTTATTAAAATCCAAAATATACATTGGAACCTTATTTGCATTATCTTTTGAATATTTTTTATATATATGTAATATCTCTATATTAGAAAACAACCCATCATTAGAATTGTAATGATTTTTAAATTTATTTGTCAAAGGTAGATTATCCCAATTTCTATTCTTAGTGCACAATCTCATTACAACTTCATTATTTATAGGATAGTTTTCACTTGAATTATATTGAATATCAATAATACTATCATCTTTTGTTAATACATAAGTATCTAAATAATCATTAGAATCAGTTGTATATTCAATTCTATAGATATACCATAACTTTAAAATATCATAATATACATTACAATATATAGTTTTTTTATTAAAATCACTTTTTTCTATATCAAAATCTAATTTATATAAATCTACTGCTTTAGGAAATTCTTTTTTAGCATTCGGGATAATCCCATTAAAATTTGGATGTTCTCTTATAAACCTGTCAGATTTTCCTACCTCATCATCATCAGAAAATGCTAATCTCTCTATACAATTAAGCCAATTATTCTCATCCATCCTTAGTTTTATCTCTTCTCCTTGTTCATTAGTCAAATCCCTTATGCTAAATATATCTACATCATCTAATGCAAGAGAACTATCCAATACTGGCATATAATCTATTTTATACTCCGTTTTAACTTTCCCCTTTGTAATAATAATATTTGTATATTCTAAATCATATGCTCCACCATCTTTATATTCCTTTGAATATTCAATATCATCATAATCAACTTTTCCTAATATTCCATCTTTTTCATTATATTTTGATTTGAAATTATCTGTAACCATATATTTATCAAAATCACAATTTTTTTTACATAATTCATAAATAACTTTTTCTTTTTCAAATCTTCCTAAATATACTGCATCTACACCAACTTTATCTACCCATACTTTATTTTCAAGATACATTTCTTCCTCATATTTATCTGTTGATGCTCCAATATGATCTAATGGATTTTTATAACTATTACTCTCTTCATCATATTCAATTGCTCTAAAAAACAACCTTCCATCTGATTTCCTTTGCCATACAGCAGCACTTTGATATATTTGTTGCTCTTTTTCATCAAAATCATCTATGATAAAATCATCTTTATTTAATTCACTAATCAAATAACCTTCATATTCTACAGATTTGGGTGGAACTATTTGTCTTGTCGTTGTCTCTTCAGTACTTTCAACATAATCATAACTATTAGTAGTTTTACTTTCTATTGTTTTTAATTGCTCTTCTTCCCTAATTCTATCTGACATTTTTCTTTGACATCTATTTAATAATATACTAACTATTATACCAAATACAATAAATGCAATTAATATTTTTAAATTCTTATTCATGGTCAAGCATCTCCCTTACAGCTTTTAAATTTAATTCTTCTGTTTCTTTTCTGTATAGCCTTGAATAGTATCTTTCTCTATCAGAACCTAAATACCACCTATTTCTTTCTCTTGTAAAGTAATTATCTGATGATGGAAATGAAGCATGTGTGCTCCCCCATCCGAATGTTGAATAATAAGTAGTATTAGTAGGTTGCACTCTTTCTAATTCATCAGTTAATTCATTATTCTCATCTCTTCTATATCTATATCCATAATAAAACTCTGTATGCTTCCACTTAGCATTTGTTGTCATTAAAATATCTCCTGGTATCAAAACCGTATCACTATCTATATCTATTAAATGATATCCCAATTGTTCCATTGCCTTAGCTGTATTATTTAAACCCGTTAATGCTCTATTGTCATTATTAAACATTTCAGTATTAGTTTCATGTAATTTTAATCCTCTTTGACCCGCTCTTGATGCCGATGATATTGTTGCTGTTTGACCTCTATTACCTTTACTTGTCATAAGAATTACAGCAGTTGCAAAATCTGAACAGTCATCCCCAAATCTATATAATCCATCTGTATAAGCACCATTGTTATAATCACCCTCTCCAGATACATTATATGCACTACCATCATTTAATTCAAAGCTATCATCTTCTATTATTCCATTATAATGTGGTCTTCCATCAACATTTAAATCTTTTGCATAATATAGAGCCCTTGCTCCTTCTCTTTTGCCCTCTACCCTTTCACGTATATTATTCCTAAACCTATCATTGCCTGTGTATCCATTTAAATTTGCATATTCATCGAATCGCGCTTGTGCGGGTGTACTTGCATTATCATATTTACCTTTATTATATGTAACTCCATGACTGTCACTATAAAATTGGTATGTTGCTATGTTATTACAATACCACTCTCCAACATTTTTTAACTGTATCAATAGTTCTTCATTCATGTCTTTTACTTTTACTATTTCTCTTGTCCTATTATTCTCAGTATTTACAATAAAGCTTATATCTTCTGGCAGTATCTTCTTACTAAGTTCATAATATATTTTCTCATCTCTACCCTCATTTATAGACTTTCTTTGTCTATTTAAAAAATTAATAAGCACTATATATCTACTTTTAAGTGTTGCATTATTCCTTATGCCTTTTGTTACTGATATTGGTATGTTTTTATTTTCTAAAAAATATTTTAGTATTTCTTTGATATTAGTTTCTTGTGTATCTCCATAATCTCTACTATAATAATTGTCTTTAAACATATTATCGTTTTCATATACATCAAAAACATCTTTTATTAAATTCACTAAATTTATTCTCATTTCTTTTAATGTTTGCTGTTTATCCATATGTTCTTCATGAACCTTATAGCAAGTAACTCCATATCTACCCCATTTAAACTCATTTGGTAATATAAAACCATATATATCACCATTACTTACCACATTAAATATACTTGCATATTTTGATGATATTGTATTCTCTTCTTCTGTTATCTCACCACCATTATATATTGTATATGGTGCTCCAAAAGTATAACAATAAACATTCGATATTATTTGCCAATGTTTACTTTGTGTGCTTTTTTGTCCATTATCATATGTTATATATGCATTACTACTTGTTCCTATGCCACCCTTTGGCACATAATACAAACCTTTATCTATCATCTTTGCTGCAAGAACATTCGCAACTGCTCCACCTGTATTATAACCTGTAACCCAGTAACAAAACTCTTGTCCTTTAAACTCGTTAGTATATATAGCTTTTGCAAGTCCTTCGAATAATTCGTGTTGGTTTATATTGTTTCGATCACTACCTATTTTTTCTATATTATCTTTCCCTACATCTATACTTTTTACTACTATTAATTTTACTTTTTTGCTTATAGTTTTTTCTGTATAATTATGTGTATATTCTATCTCATTCTCTCCAACTACATACTTAACTTCTCCTGAGTTGCCATATTTAGCTGTTTTTATTTCTACTTCTGATTGATCATTCCACTTCTTTAAACCTATTCTTCTAAATAGAGTTGTAAGATTCAATAAATCATCACTTCCACTATTATTATTATGCTCTAATGTATTACAAAGCATTAAACTCATAGTAGATAACTCATCATAGTAGTTTTTATTATTCATAAAGAAATATCTATAGTCCATATGGGTGTTTGCATCTTCACCAGAAAAAAATCCTCTTTTTATTTCATTATTGGTTGTTTTCATTGAACCACTTACCTTATTATCTTGTGGATCTCCATCTAATTTTAACTCTTTATAAGGATTAGCAACATTAACCTTTCCATATTCATTCTTTCCATTAGCATTCTCAAGTCTTAGTAGTTCTTGATATCCTTTTCCATCAGGCACACCATCAAAGTCGGTATCTTTAAATATTGGGTTGCTATCAAATTTATATAACTCTACTTTTATTTTTGATGTCTCTGCATCCTCTTCTGTCGCATAAAGCTCTCCATTAGTATCTTCTCTCTTAAAGCAATTTAAATAATACTCTGCTTGATCTTTCGGGTCTACTGTATTAGCACTACTTAACACACTGCCTTTACTTTCATCACTCGCACTATCATCTTTTCTTCTTCTAATCAGATTTTTCTTGAAGTTTGTCATTATTCTTTGCTTTTCAGCATCAGTTACTCCCGATTGATTCTTACCATAAAGTTCCGCTAATACCATCTTTTCTATAAAATTCGTTATATCATAATACTCAAATGTCTCTCCATCTTTACCTAACTCATCTCTATCATATAGACCATCTTTATCTGTGTCGGCATATGTTTTTACTGTGTTGCCATTTGTATCTTTGACTTTTAATGGTTGTTCTAATTTAACTCTCTCAAAGTCTACAAGCATATATTCATTTCCTTTTAGTCCTGGTGTTGCATTTATAACATTTGTTCCTATATTGTAATAAGCATACGCTTCTTGCACTCTCTCATTCTCCATTATATTTTTTGCCATCATATATGTTCTCGCTATATTTTCTGCTGTCAACCCTTTCCATACTGTTGAAAGTTCTGTTCCATTACATATACTAACCATTGCTTCTTTCATATCTTGCATAGCAGCACTATAGCTTACTTCACTTGTTATATCATAAACTTCTTCTGCTCCAAATATTCCTTGTGAGTTTTCTTTTGATTTTTTAAATGTGCTTCTAACTTTTGCTACATTATTGTAAAATGCTTGTAAATCTGATGCATTCAAATATGGGAAACTCTCTCCATTTGTTAACTCTATATACTCTTCTTCCCAATCAGCCTCATCTACTTCATCATCTGCTTCATTTTGTACCATTAAACTTGTTATAGTACTTGCACTTGTAGATGTTTCAAATTTACTATCATAATAATACATCCATTGATATGCACCATCTACTATTGTATCTATGTCAGGCCATTCTGGTGCAGGCTCATATGCACCTGTTGTTTTATTTCTTGTTATCTGATTTAAATTTGTTATATTTACAAGAAAAGGCCACAAATCTCCTTCTTCCACTTTTAGTTGTAAATTTGTTTTACCATTTAGATTCTTATCTCTATAACGGCTCTCCATTATTGAAAATATCATTCCATAAAGTGCTGCTCTTTCTTTACTTGTAACTTCATCAAATGGGAAATCCATCTGTTCTAATTTTCTTATTGCATTTACTGCATATGCATTACAATAAAACTCGCTTTGTAATTTGCCTAAAATATTCGCTTTATCACCTGTAAAACTTCCTTCCCAGAATTCTTTAAATTTTCCTTGCTCATAATCACTTGAATAAAATGTTTCTATTATTCTATCTGCTACTTCTTTACAAGCGACATCCATTAATCTATACTCTTGTTCTATTTGTGTCCCATCAGCATTAAACTCAATCACATCATTTGGAACATAACTTGATAAATAATTATTGCCTGCTATTTTTCTACTCATATAATATAACAAACCTAAAATATGTTTATTATAATCCATTGAATAAAGTCCATAACCTTTCGCTATAGCAGAACC
>CAMIYN010000077.1 GCA_946403075.1 uncultured Lachnospiraceae bacterium
CTTCATATTTTTTCTGCAAAATTAACTGTTTAATATTCTCCATTTTCTGATTGACATCTTCTTTTAATGAATACTTGATGTAATTATTGATTAATTTGATTAATCTTTCAACATACCATTGGTAACTTTCTTCCCAAGTGTCATAGTATCCATTTTCGATGATGTTTTTTTCTATTACAATCATCACTTCAATCCAGTAGTCTGTATCGTAGGTTACCATCCAGTCTTGATATAAGACATAGATTCTGATGATTCTTTCGATTTCTGTTAAGCAATCGATTTCATCATCAATTGCTTCTATAATTTCTTGTTGCAATGCAGTCATTATCACCACCATTATATACCAATCATAGAATAATATGTTCGCATATCTTCTGCTTTTTGGTCATAGCATTCATCTTCAATAGTATTATTGATATGTTGAATATCATCATCAGTTATCTCTTTAATACATTTGACAAATTCATCGTATCTGTCATCTTCATACCATCTTAACAGTAAATCGTGCAGGTCATCTGCATCTTGCACTTGGATGAGTGAGCAACTATGTTCATCACAGTCATATGGGTCATCAAGTATGTATTCAATTGCTTCTTTAATAAATTCTTCTTTATTCATTTTTACCTCCATCTTACACTAATTGGTAAGCGTTATATTTAAGGTTTCGCTTTTTAGCAAACTTTTGTAAGAATTCTTTCTCTTCTGTGTCTAATCTTCTATTGTTTTTACCTAAAGCAGTACATAATATACCATCACGAATTTCAACAGTAATGAATGGAATATCATCATATTCTTGTATTCTCATAAAAACAATAAAAGTTTCTTCCTTACTTATTCTACCGATATATCCACCAACACAATGATTCATCCTTACACCTTCATCTACAATATCATCAGCATTTTCAGGCACAACAATACAATATTTACTGTTTCTTGGCTTATATGATAAATGTTGATATGATTGATATATCTGTATATCTTTTTGTCTTTGTTCTTCGTTTCTTAATCTTTGTCTTTCTCTTTCAATATCTTTAATAACACTTGTTCTGTTATGATGTGTTTGAACAAGGTTGCTTGGATATTTTTCCATTTTACTATATTTTCTCCCTCTTAATGTATATTCTGCTTGTAAAAAATCGTTGTAATTATCACATATCCATTCAATATCAGTATGTTCAAAATCTTTAAGTTGTCTTAAATAGTGAACAAATCTATCTATGTCAATATTGTATGATTCGAGTGTTTCAAGTAATCTATTTTTATCCCATTGATGTTCATCTGTAGATATCATACTTTCATATTCAAATCTTCTGCTATAGCTATTTTTCCTAACTAAAAACAAATCAGAATATTCATCTTGTTTTTCGTAATCAATTAATTGCTGTAGCATTTGATGTTGTTTAAAGCTATATGAATTAGCACAAAAATTATTGATTTGTGATATTGTTAATGGAGTATTGTATTTCCTAATCACATTAAGTAAATCTTTTTCAATTTCATTCGGTGCTTTATAAATCTTTTGATTTGTCATATTTCTATAGTAATCACCTCTTTGCATAATTTTACCTTTATTGACATCGTTTAATATATCTTCGAGCTCAACAATCTTTACTCCAATGGCTTCCCATTGCTCAAACCTTGCACAACTTCGATTTGAGAGTCCTGCAATAAATCGTGCAGGAT
Source organism: uncultured Lachnospiraceae bacterium (assembly GCA_946403075.1). Lineage (GTDB taxonomy): Bacteria > Bacillota > Clostridia > Lachnospirales > Lachnospiraceae > UBA3633. The sequence continues at coordinate 1,684 of CAMIYN010000077.1, forward strand.
TAGTATAGTGTCTAAAATCTCTTTGTCGAGTATTAAATAAAATTAATTTAGCAAATTTATAATCGTATGTAATGATTGTGCTTTTATTCCACCATTGTGTTATACTGGATGTTTTTACATATTTATCTTGTCTGTTATTAGAGTAATGTACAAAAAATTTACCATTAACCATATCAAAATGATATTCCTTATTAGTGTCTGTATCTTTTACTGCTTTAATCCATTTTTTATCGTGTGTTAATTGAATTGTACTACCATCATTGTTTGTACTACGAAATAATTGAATTGGTTGATTATTTTCTATCGCTTCTCTGATTAGTTGTGTCATTTTCTTCCTCCATTTCTTCTATAGTTTTTAAAATAATATCAGTTGCACAAGTGCTAAAGTGAGCACAATGTTTATATAAACCATCTTCATCATCTTTATCTTGACAATTTTCGCAATTACATAATTGTTTTAAGATTTCATAATTTTGTTCTTTCATTTTATCAAATTTTTCGTATGCTTCATCTATCATAAAATCACCGATAAAAAAATTAATTTTTGAAAATATATGCTTCTTTTTCAAGATGGTCAACTTTAGCATCATTATCTTGAAGTGTAGCACGATATTCAAAAGTCAAATCATCAATATAAGTTACTGCATGATTATGTTCATGCTCTTTAATATTATTCAAGAAAGGTATAAGTTTCTTGTTGTCGAAATGGTCGACTAATGTCAATAGTTTACCTAATCTTTCATAATATCTTGGATTCTTGTATGATGAGTATGATATGATTTTGCTAAATACATATTCTGTATCATATTTAGTATATTTAATAATTACCCAAGCCATATCTTCATCTTGCAATTGTACATTTAAAATTCTTTCGTTGACATCCATTGTTCTCATCTCCTTGTGTTTATAATTTTTCTTCTTTATTGTAATAAGCATAATCACTATCTTTGTATATTTGCAATTCTTCTTCGCTGATTCTAAATTCTTTTACATTGCATTTTTTTGCAAGGTCAATGACAAGTTGACATTCTTTACTTAATTTATTGTATGTTGATTGGTATATATCTTCCAAGTAAATTGTATGATAAGCGAAGATTGTGCCATATCCTATTTCAAGGTCTTGATGGTAGCAACCACCAAGACAATCATAATCCCCATCATCATATGTACCTTTACTTTGAATCTCATCTAATACTTGTGGAATTACAAGTGGGTTAATTCCTTTAACCCTACAAGTAATTACAAATTTCTCTTCTGCAGTCATATTTGCTATTAGCTCTTTATCGCTTATCATAATTTTGCCTCCTTAAATTCCATCTTTTAAATTTTTCTGTTGACAGATTTCTCTGTATACTTCTTCAATAGAAGTTGTATTAAAGAAGTTCTTTGGCACAGATAAATTCCATATCTCTACATATTTAGCACTATTATTGCTTGGTATGTATGTCCAGTTATTCACTATTTTTTGCCATAGTTCGTTCTCCATTAAAATCATCATTCTTTGTACAGGTATATCATGTCCATAATGACTATGCCTAAAAGTAATTAGGATTCTGTCATCAACATTGGCATTATCAAATTTTTGTATTAATTTATGATGTTTATTTCTGATTTGATGATGCTTGTTTCTTTGATAATCATTGTACTTATTGTTGAACAATGTTTTAAAGTATTCTACAGATTGTTTATCATATCCTTGTTTTTGAAGATAATAAACTCCTTTATGTTGCTCTTTGATGTTAATTGGCTTATTCGTATTTGATAATCTGATGCCACTTCTTTTACATATATTCACAAAATTCTTTGCAATATTTTGCTTATTTTGTGATACATTTAATGTTGGTGTACATCTGTCATCAATATATTCTGCTTTAATATCATTACTAATGACTTTAGTGCCATATGCTATGGTCAGCAACATTCCACCTAAAATTAACAGTCCCACTATTTCATCTCCTTTGTATTATATTGCAACCAATTCATTTAACCATCTCCTTTATGATAATGTTTTGTGAGTTCGATTGATGACACTTGAATGATAATATCTCCATCATCATCAATAAAGATGCAGGTAGGTTTAAATGCTTGTTCGCTATCATCACAATTATCATCTAATACGAAAATTGTTGGATTGTCATTTCCACTATAATTAACCACTAAACTTTTTAAATCTTCTAAAGTGTATGTCATAAATATTTCTCCTTATTCATTTATTTTTAAACCATATTTACCTTGTAAGGTTTTTAAATTGTAAATTTGTTTATTTTCGTTTGCTAATGGGATATCAATGATTCCCCATAAGAAACCACAACTTTCAACTGCTTGTTTTAATTCAAATATATCTGTTCTTGTTAGCTCTTTATCCACTAATTTATTGTGGATTTGGTATCTGTAATAGATACCACCACTTTTAGTTTGTTTTTTGGTAACTCTGTAAAATCCAGTATTAGTCAAGGTATTCACCACCTTGAATGGCATCGATGAATCCTTGTTTATCTACGATATAGCCACCATTGTCTGTATCGTTTTCGATATCATCTAATACTTCTAACATTGCTTTGTAGATTTTTACAGTTGCATCACCACCATAAGTAACGATTCCACCAATATACTCTTCAATTGCACTTGATGAGCATTCCCAAGATTCTTTAAATGCTTCTCTATATTTATTAATTGGTTGCTCAATTTGAGCATTGATGTTTGATAAGATTTCCAAGAAGCGATTTAAATCATAATCATAGAAATCAACATCATTGATATCTTGGATTGGAGAGTTAAGCACAAAGACAGATAATAATTCTTTTCTTTCATCTTTGTAAGCATTGTTCTCATTTGTGTATAAGATATCAAATAAAAGAGAAGCGATATAATGGTCAGTCCCATACCAATTCATACTTCCAGCTGAATCTCGATAAAATGTTAAGATATTGTGTAAGATTTGCTTTGTCCATTTGTATTTTAAATTTTCTTGTGGGATATCAAGCAATTTATGGATGTTGTTATCTTCACATTCTTCCATAAAAAGATAGATATCTCTATTGGTTGTGTTGTTAGTGTTGATATCAATAAGGTATTTACTCATTTCTTCAATTTCCACTTTAGAGATTTCTTGGAAATCAAAATCTGCATTATTACTTCTTGCGAATTCAAATGCTTCAATAAAAGAAAGAACAGTTGTGCTTATTGTGTTATTGTCACAAATACTATTTTCATTACCAGTTAAATAAGTTGTGTTGTCTGTGTATAAAACCTTTTTTATCATTTAATCCCTCCATAAATAAGTAAAGGAAAGGGAGTTAACTACCCTTTTCCCATAGTATGCATCTGCATAATATCTTTTTTCGTTAATATATTCCACTAAAAGATTTACATAATCTTCTATGGTGGCTTCTTCTTCAAAGAAGCAATGTCCATGACTAACTGTGTCAATTGGTTCGTGAGCACCGAAATTATATTCGTTGCTATAAAATGTTTCACAACGATTTACAATTATTTTACCATCTTTATAGGTTACTATATAATTGATTCTCATTGCTTCACTTTCACCATCTTCTACACTATTTTCGCTAATTTGTTTTAAGATTCTACATAGCATTTGATTTCCTCCATTCATCATAATCGAATTCAATTGTATTCATCCAGTATTTGTCAATGATTTCATTAATTGCATCATTGTTATCTGTAAAGAATGAATCGTAATTAAGATATTTGAAACTTTCTTTAATGTTTTCTATGGCAGGTCTTGTGTATTCATAGAAATTAAGTTTGTATTCTTCATCACGATAATCAATCTCTAAAATTTCACAATTGAAGTAATCATCATTAAAT
>CAMIYN010000078.1 GCA_946403075.1 uncultured Lachnospiraceae bacterium
ATTAATGTTAATAATAATATCTAATGAAATTAAATTGTTAAGAGTAAATTCTAAATTAGATAAGTTAGAGAAGGAATATAAGACATATAATTTGGTGATAAAAAAATGAAAGAATATGAGAAAGAAGAAATAATTAGATACTTGATAGATAATACACCAATGATACTAGATATAGAAGATAACAACCTAAAATATGACACAAGAAATATACATTATAAGATTTATAAATATATAAAAGAATTAAAAGAAGAAATAAAGAAGTTAAGGAGATGAAAAAGAGTGAGTGAAGATAAAATAGAAGTAAATATGAATGTTTATGATATACCAATATTAGTTGAAGCATTAGAAAAAGCAAATAAAGAAATAAAAAGACTAAATAAAAAGATAGAACAATATGAAAACCCTGAAGATATGACACTAATGTTTATGTGGTGTGATGAAAAAACAAAAGATGAGATTAAAAGATTAAACAATATCATAAATGAATTAGAAAGATATATAAATGAAGAATATATTTATGATGAATTAGGAATGAAAATATTTGATGCAAGTACATTACAGGATAAATTACAAGAACTAAAAGGAAGTGATAAAGAGTGAGTAAAGAAGTAAGACCATTCGAAGAATACAAAGAAATGATACAAGATATGAGAAAAGAAGAAATGATAAGAGGCTTGTATGATTTATCGACAAGAATAACAAAACAAGAAAACATAATAAAAGAAGTAAGAGAATATATATCAAAAATACCTACTAAAAAAGGAACAGAAGCATATAGAATAGGTATTTTAGAAATATTAGATAAGGAGAACATATGAAAAAAATATTAAATAGTAAAATATTTTGGGAACTTATATTTGCCATACCAACATTGCTATTTAGTTTAGGAATAATGATATTGATTATAATGGCATTGATTAAATATATATGGGGGTAAATAGATTATGAAAGATAAATATATAATTTTATTAAAATTTTATAATCGTTATTGGAGACCATATTTTAGAGATATAGGGTGGACTAATACGAACCCTAGTAAATTTCATTGCTTTGATTACGAATATGCAAAACAATTATATGAAAAGTTATGTAAAAACTTTAATACAAGTCAATGGATGTTGGTAAAATTAGAAAATTTACATAATGCTCCAGTAGATGAGTTTAAATATATTAAAGGAGAGTAAGTAATATGGAAAATTATTGGGGAATAATATATGCAATTATGAAAAGTTTAGGCATAAATGAATTAGAAATAGAAGATAAATATTTAGAAATAACTCCTAATGATATTTATAGTATGGTGTTTACAAAGGATATTAAAGAACATAAAACAAAAGTAATTTTAAAGGAGAATAAACAATGAAAAGTGCAAAAGAGATGTTTGAAGAGTTGGGGTATGAACAGTTTGATTATTCTAACGGGATAAGATATACAAATGGTGAAACTGAACAGAATATTGAGTTTGAAAACGATGGTTTTATAAACATTTATAATACTTGCTATAATAGAGAACAAGATGTTGAAGTGTTGATAGTTGAAGAAATATTAGCCATTTATCAACAAATTAAAGATTTAGGTTGGGATTAGGGGGTGGAAATAATGAAAGTAATAGATTTATTAAATAATATAGCAAATGAAGAAGAAGTACCAAAATACATTAATTATACTCATAAAGCATTTGGTAAAGATACTATGATGGTATGTAAAGAAAATATTATAAATAAGTTAGACATAGGTGCTATTGAATTAAATGATGAAGTAGAAATAATAGAAGAAGATAAGAAGATAGAAAAATTAGAGTTCTACAACGATAATAGATTGTTTAACCCAACAACCGAACATTTTAATCAAATGACAGGTTGGGGTGGTGTACTCGCAAATAAAATCAATGAAATAATAGACTATTTAGAGGAGAGTAAATAATGTTTGAACTTTGGGCTAGAAGAAGGGCAGTAAATGGAGTGGGTAGTCCTTATGAATTTATATTTGATTTTTATGATGAAAGTTATAAATATAGTGCTTTAGATACACTAGACAAAAACATATATCAAGAAGCAATGGTAGTAAGAGGAAATGACTGCATAATGTATGTAGAATTAGAAAAGCCATATATGAAAAGGAAGGTAAAAAATGAAAATAACAAATTTTAATGTAAATTGGGTACAAATAAAAAATAGATGTAGAACAACAATAAATAAAGGGGATAGTAATACTATGCCTAGTGATAATTGGAAAAAGAAATTAATTCTTGCAGAACATTCCCCATTAAGAGTTGGAAATATATCAGTACATTTTGAAAAGATACCATATTATGTTAGTACACATTTAGTAAGACATCATATTGGGATAGAAAAGTTTGTAGGAACAAGTAGAGAAGATAGAACAGGTAAACCAAGAGAAGAAAGAAGGCAAACTGACAATGTACAAATGGATATAGATATGAACCCACAAGCATTAATAAACATATCAAGAAAAAGATTATGTACACAAGCAGATGAAACAACAAGAGAATATTGGAACGAAGTAGTTGAAGGAGTAAGGGAACACGATGAAATGCTTGCTTGGGGATGTGTACCAGAGTGTATAAGAGATGGTGGTTGTCCTGAATTTCAAACTTGTGGCTTATACACACAATTTCAAGCAATGAATAAAGATGCAAATTTAAGTGATATGCAAGAAAGATATGATAGGTTTGATGAGCAAAGAAAAGTATTGATTAGAAGAAGAAAAAGGAAGTGATAATTTATGGCAATAGATTATATAGTAGCAAAAGAAGATTATGATGAATATATGGAAATAATTAAAAGTCAAAAACAAGAAATAGAAAGATTAAATAATATTATAAATGAAATTAGAAAATGGTTAGAAGAAGATTACAAAAGAACAATAAACAATGAAGTATGCGATTATCCAAGATATTATTTAGATAAATTTGATGAAATAGTAGGAAGTGATAAAGAGTGAGTGAAGAACAATTAAAAGAAGCACTATTAAAAATAATAAATCACTATGGAATAAAGCACCAATTAAAGTACATACATAGTGAATACTTTGAACTAGATGAGGCAATTACACAAAGAGAATATCCAGCAATAGCAAAAGATAAAAAGCCTTATGAATTGGTAGAGTTTGAAAAGGCACACATTATAGAAGAAATTGCTGATATAGAAGTAATGCTAGACCAATTTAAAGCATATTATGATATAGGTCAAGAAGAAGTAAACAAAGTTAAGGATTATAAAATAAAAAGACAATTAGAAAGGATAGAAAACGAGTAATTATGGGAACAATAGTAGGAATTATTGCAATTATATTATTGCTATTCACAATTTGGTGTTTATTAAAAAATAATAAAGATGATTAAAAAAACAATATACAAATTTAAAAAAATGATATATAATATTAATAAGAGGAGGTGTGACAATGGGATATATGTTAAAGAAAAATGTTGCAGAAATTTTAAGAGCAAAATATAAAAATGGTTATATTGCTTCAATAGTTGGCTTATCAGATGCTTATGTATCATTGATATTTCATAGAAAGAGGACAATTCCAAAAAGACTTGCCTATTCATTTACAAAAGCAATTAACTCTGAAGCAGAGATTAATGATTATTTCGAAATAGTAAGATAGGAGTATATTATGTCAGTTATTAGAGTGAATAAAACAAAAGATTATGTAGTTATGAGTAATCATCATTTTAAAGAAAGAAAGATGAGTTTAAAAGCAAAAGGATTATTAAGTGAGATGTTATCATTACCTGATGATTGGGATTATTCAATAAGTGGTTTAGTATCAATCAATAAAGAGAATGAAACATCAATAAAATCTGCTTTAAATGAATTAAAGGAATTTGGATATTTAAAGGTAAATAAGTTATTACCAAATGAAACACACACAGGAAGAATAGAATATGTTTATGACATCTTTGAAAAAAAACAAGAGGGTGAAAAACAAGGGGTAGAAAATCTAGGGGTTGAATTTCTAGGGGTAGAAAATCAAGGACAATATAATATTAATAATAAAATATTAAAAAATAAAAATATTAAATATAATATATATGGTGAATTTAAAAGAATTAAACTAACTGATGATGAATACAATAGATTAGTAAAAGATTATGGTGAAGAATTTATTAAAAACCAAATCAAATTATTAGATGAATATGTAGAAAGTAATAATAATAAAAATAAATATACAAACTTTAATCTAGTCTTACGAAAATCAATAAGAGATAATTGGTTCAAAAACAAAGTTGAAAAAGATGTTCCTGATTGGTTTTATAAAGATTTAGATAAAGAAGAAGTTGATGATAATGAAATTGAAAATATATTAAAAGAAATAGGAGAGTGAAATATATGAAATATTTAGATTTAGCAATAGCAAATGAAACAATCAAAACAACTGACATTAAAGGAAAGGATTATGCAGAAGTTAATCAAAGAATAAAAGCATTTAGAATGGTATATCCTCAAGGAATGATAAAAACTAATATAGAAAGTATAGTTGATGGAATATGTGTAATGAGAGCAGAAGTATATACCGAAGATGGTATTTTATTAGGAACAGGAACTGCTTATGAAAAAGAAGATAGTTCATTTATTAATAAAACAAGTTATATAGAGAATTGTGAAACAAGCGCAGTTGGTAGAGCATTAGGAATGGCAGGTTTTGGAATAGATGTAAGTGTAGCAAGTGCCGAAGAAGTACAAAATGCAATTAATAATCAAACATTAACACAAGAAGAAGCAGATAATTACAAATTAACATTTGGAAAATATAAAGATAAAACATTAAAAGAAGTAGAAAAGGTTGATAGCAATTATATAGATTGGATGTTAAATAATTCAAAAGATGAAAGAATGATAAAGATAATAGAATTAACAACAGGTAGAACAATACCAAGTGAAGAAGAAAGTAAACAAAGATTAGTATTAATCAGTAGTATTAATAATTTAGTGTTAGATACTGATAGTGATTATGATGATATATACAAACATTTTAAAGTTAAATCATTAAACCAATTAACAGTTTTACAACTAGAAGAATGCAAAAAAATATTAGAAAAGAAGTTATCAAAGAAAGAGAGTGAATAAATATGAATAAAACTGAAGCAGTGGCATTACATTTAATAGAAAAAGGAAATATTACAAGTTGGGAAGCAATTAAAGAATATGGAGCAACAAGATTAAGTGCTATTATATTTAATTTAAGACATAAAAGAGGTTTTATAATTAGAAATGAAAGATATAATTTTGTAGATAGATATGGAACATCAAGTCATTTTGATAAATATATATTTGAAGGAGTAGAAGATGGAAATAATAAGTAATAAAGAAGAAATGGTATTCAGAAAAGATTATAATGGAAAACCTAGTTATTCACTAGGCCTTTCCAAAAAAGATAAAGATGGCAAATATACTAACGGATA
>CAMIYN010000079.1 GCA_946403075.1 uncultured Lachnospiraceae bacterium
AATTATGAAAAATTGGCTGATGATTATAATCGCGAACATGGAGTTGGAGCTTATGCAAAAAACTAATTAAGAAATACTACATTTAACCCTCCATCACCACCTTTTTTTAGGGATTTTCAAAATCTGAAAATTAATTTTAAGGCGGTTGATTGGTTATGTTAGAAAATCAGTTGAAAGTAGTTAAAATCACCTTAAAAAGACTGGAATTTGCTCCCAGTCTAAAAATAGAGTGAAGAATTACACTTATAACTATCTAACTTGCATTATAAATATTTTTGGATTTCTCTCCTAAATTCTTTGAAATCGTATCGATGTTTAAATTTATAGATTATACAGTATTTGGTTTTTCTATCTCTGATGGTAAGTTTGTAGGTTTTTTTCACCATCGAAACCATAACCGACCAACAGATGAGTCTTTTTTAAGTATTTTAGCTGATTTCTTATATCCTTGATGTCCTTGATGTACTTATAGTAATGGTTTATTGTGTTATATTGGTTCTGTAGGGCTTCCATTTGAGCAAGGAAGTCATCTACATCTTTAAAAATTAATATTTCCATTGTGAACACCTCATAAAACTTTTATCCTTATCACAATGGACTTTTTTTTGACAGTTAATTGGTTTGTTGCTCCCATAATATTAAGTTTTGCATTGAGATTGTTCGTATCTATTGAAACAAAGAATATACGAGTTCATACAAACACTTATATATTGATTGGAGCAAAGTCATTTATAAAGAATGATGATTTCAAGGATTCTCCGATAGTTTCCAATCAATGCAAACACCTGTACTTTTTTTCTATTTTTATTCGTTTAAATCATTATTTAACATAATAATCTCCATTTGGTGATTCGATAAAGGGAAGTTTAATCCATTTCTTTCCTCCCTTATTTTTATGGAATACGATTAAAAACAGTAAAAATACAGTATTCTATTTTAAGGAGTGAAAAATTAAGTTATGAAAAAAAGAGAACGTTTTAATATTAAAGAAACAATATATTTGAATCTTGAATTGTCAAATGCTATCGCAGAAGTATCAGAAAGAAATGATATGAATTTTAATCAAACTGTGAGATATTTACTATCTAATGCATTAAGATATGAGGATTAAGCAAGATGTCAGACTGTAATAATTGTTATGCAAATACCAAAGGGAATGAATGTGCTATCTATAATCATAATAAGCCCAAAGATGCGAATACTTTAAGCATCAGGCAAATGTTCCGGACTTGGAATCAGAAAGAAGTAGTAATTCTGTTATAGTTGAGGATAATAGGAAGTATACTAAAAACAGTAAGGGAAATACTATTATTTCAGAGTGTGGGGAAAAATACATCAAAAAAGGATAAAATTATGAAAGAGCAGCTTAAGGCATTATTGCAGAAGTATACTAAAAAGACTGGAAAAATTATAGGAGCATATTATGTTATATGGAGATGGCAATTACATTTTAAACTATGTTGAAAAAGATAATAAAGGTGGGTTACTATTCACAATAACTGACCCACAAGAGAATATGTGTGTTGTTGATGGGAATATGGATGATTTAAATAAAATCCTACACTATGTTCCAAGCATAGATAGGGAAAATATGGATTTTGAATCATTACAAATATGTATAGCCAAATTCCCAATCGTATTTGTTGCTAAAAGGCGAAAATTACAGACTATGGATGATTTAGATTTCAATTTGTAATTGAACGCCTTATGATAATATAGCACAGTTTTAGTGGTGTATATGTAGAAATGTTCTACTAGTATATGAATTTTTTGAAAAATCGGGAGTGAAAGTATTTATAAGAAAAATGCTAAATTATAATTAAGTATCAATTAGGAATCATAAAAAAAAAGTAGAGTTGAAAAGTTATTCCCACAAAGAGCGAAATGTGGAAATAACAGAAAAATGATTAATCACTTGATATGATTTATATCCATTGAATTATATAAGTCTTTGGATTCTAAATTATTTTTTTTTGTGATTATCATTTTTTCCATTTCAAATTATTTTTTAACTGATTTTTATTTGATGCTCCGATAAAAGAAAAATGGAGTTTTAGAAATGGGAAAAAAAGAAAAAGAAAAAGAAGATTATAACGAAATCGTATTAACAGAAACAATATTGTCTGATGATAGAAATAGTGAATTTAAAGGCTTATTTTTGCCTAAAGATTCATATATGATTTTTATTAGGAATAATGGCAAATATGAAAAATTATTGGAAATACCTATCGCAAAAGGGATTGGAGATCCCGAGAAAGTTATAAGGTATTATGAAGATAACATCTCTAATCAAGACCAAAAGACAGTAGCCGACAGCCTTTTAAGAAATGGTGCAAATGAATTGTCAGAAAATCTAAATATTGATAAATGTACTGCAAAAGAAGTATTAGAAGATATTTTAACTAAAATATCAAATACTATGGAATATGACATCCAATATAGAGATGACAGATTAGATAAATCCGAATTTGAACATACTACTACTAAACAAATACATAATTTAACTGATAATGAGAAAATAATACACGAAACGATTTATAATTACCATAATAAAAGAGATGACATCGAAATAGTAGACTTACACGATAGATTAGTCAATGCAATAACAGATCAGATATCTTTAAGGAAAATTAGGACATTATTACACCAGTATTTGACTAAAAAATATAAGATTATTTTAAGAAAAAATGTTGGTGGAATGTACCAATTAGACCCTATTGCTAATGGATATTGTTATAAAACACACGATGACATTATAACACTATTAAAAGAAGATTTTGGAGCAGATTTAATTTCTGATGAAGATTTAAAAATAGCAATAACTTACATTGGAGATAGATTAGAACCACAATATAATATTGTGAAATTTCCTAATTGCATCTATGATATGGAATCTATGGAAATTATAGAACCTGAAGACCCAGTATTTACTTTAATCGAAAGTCAGTATAATTATAATCCAAATGCAGAAAGTACAATTCTAAAAGAATTTTTATATTCATCATTAGCAAGAGAAACAGAAGAAGAAACAGAAGAAGTAGTAAAAGGATTAAAACAAATCGTAGGATACTTTTTCACAAGTGGGAATCGTTTAAATGTGATACCTATATTAACTGGTGTTGCTGGTGGTGGTAAATCAGTATTCACGAACATATTAACAAGTATTTTTGGTTCTAATAAAATTGCAGATGTTTCATTTCAAGAGATGGAAAATAACACACACGGAACAAGTGCATTAGCAAATAAACACCTTAATTTCATCAGAGATAGTGATGACAGAATCATTGAAACTAATAGTTTCTTTAATAAAATAATGGGATATGATGACATACCTTGTAATCCGAAGTTTAAAGACCCATATATGCTTCCAAAGGATGAAGTACCGAAAACAATGCTTATTTGTAATAATATCCCTAAATTCAGAGATTACAAACAAGCAATGATTGAAAGAATGCTTGTCATAGAATTTATGGTCAAGTTTCGTGGTACTGATAAACAAGACCCAGAATTAGAAAAAAAGATATTAGATAATCCAGAGGAAATAGAATGGCTAATATATGAAAGTTTAGAAGCCTATAAGGAAATCCATACACAAAAAGACTTCATTTTAAAATTAGATGAAAATCAAACAAGAGAATTAGTAGATAAACATACAAACCCTATTAATTTCTTATTACAAAAAGTGATATTAAAACACGATGTAGAAGCATCCGAATCAGATATTGACTTCAATACTTATACTTATGTTGTAACTGATGAATTATTGGAAATAATAATCGGACTATCTAAAGATTATGGAGTAGATGTACCATTAGGAACAAATAGCCGAAAAGATAAGTATAAACTATTAAAAGCCATAAAAGATGAATTTGACTTGCACGATGGAGAATTCTACATCGGAAATGATGGAAAAGAATATAACAGACAATACAAGACACAAACTCACAGATTAAATGGAGATATAAAAAGGATTTATCCAAATTTAATAGTAACAGATTTGTATAAAGAGAAAATGGAGAATTTAAACACGAATGATGATTAATAAGCATCATTCCATCTTTTATTTAACATATAAGTCTCTGTAACATTTGTAACAAAGTTTTTGTACTTTGTAACAACAATGTAACATATGCTACAAGCCTTGTTTAGCAAATCCAAGCCCTTACAATCCTTGTTCTATATTTTGTAACAAAGTCTCAAAAATAAATCGTTGAAAAAAATAAAATTTTATTTTCATAATATTATTTTTCGGACTTTGTTACACTCAAAATCTATCTGATTTTAACATCGATTATAGGGTTATTTTGGCAAAATAAGGGCTTAAATTCGTGTAACAAAGTGTGTAACAAAGTTTGTTACAAATATCAAAAATGATGGAAACTTGCTAATCAGCTAAAATAAGAACAAATGATACCTGAATAATTCCATAACTCATTTTTTTAATTATTTTCATAAGTAAACTTATCGATGGCTTTGTCTTTGATGATGTAATAATCTCTCCAGTAATTTATTAGACTTGTAATTTTGGTCATTTCTGATGGGATAAATCAAAAATGATTTCCAGTCTTCTTTTTGAAATTTCGACTTTTTGGCTTTTGAGTATGATAGTCCATTTCTTACATTATTTTAATACTTCCACTTAATTAAAATAGTACTTGTCATAATAGGTGCTATAATTATGATGCCAGTATGTCATATTATGTGAGTAGTTATCGAATTGATTTTCTTTGTGGTGGGTTATCTAGTAGCTATTAAAAAAACAGTATTTTATCATTTTTTTGAGTAGTATTGATAATTCTAACAAATAGCTATTATGATTTAAAAGAGATATTACTGAAAATAGGGCTATATACATGCACAGAAACTTAAGTAAGTTTCTTGGAATTTGAGTCTGTCCAATAAGTATTTCTCGATTTAACATATAATAATTATTTGAATAAATGATCATTATATTTGTTCAATATATTATATATTTGATAAATGAAGTTTAAGTTAAATGTTTAGTTGTAATTTAGTTTTTGGACAGACTCAATACAAACCAATTGATTCCTTTTATTAAATAATATGGAGTAAAAATAATGCAAAAATGGATAATATATGCAAATGAAAAATATATAAATAGTGAAAATAAAATATATAAATTGTAGAAAGAGACTTCAAAATATATAACATCTACTATAGTCTTTTTTTATGTTGTTCTTTTAAAAAAAACGGTGCATTATCCTCTTTAACTTAGAACCCACATATAAGATAGGGATTTAAAATAAATACATTACATTAAAAAAATTCTAGAGTGTGACCCATAATTTTAATAAATATTAAATTATTAGCATGTTTATTTTAT
>CAMIYN010000080.1 GCA_946403075.1 uncultured Lachnospiraceae bacterium
GACCCTGTTGAGGGAACTGTTACAATTGATGCAAATGGTGTTCCAACATTTACTGCAACTACAAGTTTATAAGATGACCTTTAAGGGTAGAGGGTAGATTAACCCTTGCCCTTTTTATTTTAGAGAAAGAAAGGAATTAAAATGATGACTGAGAAGGAAAGTTTTATTCAATTAAAAAAAGATAATGTAATAAGAATAGGAATTAAAGATAGTGAAGGTAATGACACAGGTAAGTATTTAAGTTTTGACTTGGAAGATATAACACTGCCTTTAAGATTAAGTGATTGTGAAGAAATGCACAGAAAAAATATAATTTATTTAAGAGATACATTTGTTATTATTGATAAGAAAGAGGATAAAAAAGGTAAGAAAATTTTATCTTGGAAAGAAGAAGAGAAGATTAAAGCATTAAATGAATATTATAAAAAAGAAATGCAAGCACTTGATTTGTTTATTGGTGAAGGGAAAACACAAATGATATTAGATTTAATGGGAAGAAATCCTTATTATTCTATGTATGATGATATAAGCGAGATGTTGAATCCAATACTTCCAAAATTAAAAATGAATGCTGATAGTATTAAAAAACAAATTATGACTAAATACGGCAAGAATAACGATAGTGAAGTGTTGAAATAATGAATTATCCTGAATATGTAGAGATCGAGGGAAAGAAATATAAAATCAACACCAATTTTAAAGTTGCAATAGAGTGTAATAAAATTGCTATGGACACATCAATAAGAGATTATGAAAGAGCGTTGGCTATTATTTATAAACTTTTTGGAGAAGAAGGGTTAAATGACTTTGATAATCACGGAAAATTACTTGAGTTAGGGCAAAGGTATCTTGCTTGTGATAAAGAACTAAATAATAATAATGGTAAACCTGATATGGATTACGAGCAAGATTATGGATTAATTTGGGCATCGTTTTTAAGTGATTATAATGGACTTGATATTGATAAAATTGACTTGCATTGGTGGAAATTTCAAGAGTTAATTAATGGGCTTTCTAATAGTGAATTGGGAAATTGTTGTATATTAAATAAAATTCGTAATATTAGGAATAAGAAATTAAGTGAGATAAAAGACCCTAAAGAAAAAGATATGTATAGAAAATTGCAAAAGGAATATGCTCTTAAAAATGATAGCAACACAAAAGTTGCAACAAAAGAACAAAAGAAAAGTGCTATGGCATTTTTGGAAGCGGTTGGAATGAAAGGAAGTGATTAGATGGACGGTTGGATAACTATAGGAACAACATTAGATAATAAGAATCTCGATAAAAAATTGAAAAAATTAGAAAGTAAATTAAAGACAGAAGAAATTGATTTAGATATTAAATATGGAAATGCTGATGTTGTTATTAATGATTTAAGAAAAGCGGAAGCAGAATTAGAAAATCTTAAACAAAAACAAAATGAAGTTAATCAAGAAACAAAAGAATTTTTTTCAAAACTTGAAGGATATAGACAAAAAGAAAAAACAGGAACATTATCAGTTGCGGAAGCATTGCATTTACAAGATAGTGAAAATCAAGTAGAAGCAATGACACAAGCACAAATTAGTATAAATAATGAAGTAGAAAAACAAGCGAAATTAGTTGATGATATAAGGATTAAACTTTCGCAAACACAAGGTATTTATGAAAAACAAGAAATAAAAGTATCACAAATAAAAGATGATATTACTGAAGTTAGAGGACAAATAATACAAGCAAATCAAGAAGCAAAAAAAGATAAATTAAATGAAATAGAACAAAAATTAAAAAATATTGGTAATTCTAGTGAAAATGTTGTTAAGAAAGTTGCAAAATGGGGATTAGCAATATTTTCGGTTCGCTCGGCTTATATGTTTATAAGACAATCAGTCAGCACTTTATCACAATATAATGAAAAAATAGGAACTGATATTGAATATATAAGATATGCTCTTGCAAGTTCTTTGCAACCTGTAATAGAAAGAATAATACAATTAATTTATCGAATGATGGCATATATTAATTACATATCACAAGCGTGGTTTGGAATAAATATATTTGCTAATGCTAGTGCTAAAGCATTTAACAATGTCAAAAAAGGTCTTGGCGGAGCAAATAAGCAAGCTAAAGAATTACAAAAGACATTGCTAGGATTTGATGAGATGAACATATTGCAAGATGGTTCTACTACTACAGGTGGTGGAGGTGGTGGTATATCATTACCTAGCATGGATTTAGCGAACATTGAAGATGTACCAATTCCATCATGGATTAAATGGATTGCTGATAATGGTCCTTATGTAGTTACAATTTTGGGTGCAATTGGAGCAGCCTTGGTAGCAATAAAATTAACAACTTTTGTTGGCGGATTAATGGGCGTTACGGAAGGATTATCTAAATTTGCTGCAGGAGCAGGAGTTTTAGTTGCTGGGTTAGTATTAATGGCAGGTTCTATTGCTAGATTAATCATACATTGGGACGAGTTATCCTTATCTCAGAAACAAGCAAGTGTAGAATTAGCGAGTCTTGGAGGAGCATTGGTTGCTTTAGGATTAGTTATAACTGGTCTTGTAAGTGGACCAGTGGGAGCATTAATTGCAGGATTATCTATATTAGTAGGAGCTATTGCTAATGTAATAATTGAACAAGAGGAAGAACAACAAACTACAATGTCAGTTGTTGAAGCAGATAGAAAATTAAAAGAAGCAAAAGATGACCTTGTAAATGCAACAAGCAAATATACAAGTGCGGTTAAAAATGCCGAAAGTACTTCTAAAGATTTGCTTAACATAGAAAAAAGAAATAAAATTACAGGACAAGAATTGTATGATGCAGTTGCTGATGGTGCTTTAAGTTACCAAGATATGACTAAAGCACAAAGAGAAGTTTTTGATGCATATATTAAAAATAAGGAAGCACAACAAAAACTTAAAAATACTACTGAAGAATATACCAAATCAATGGTTGCCGAGAAAAATGCCCGACAACAAAAAAGTGCTTCTGTATATGCTGAAACACAACAATACGAGGGATATTTTAAAACATTACTTAATGGATATAATGAAGGTAAAAAAAGTGCTGTAGATATGGTTAATGGAACTGTTGCCGTGATGAGCAAGATGGACGAATCAACTAGAGCAACATTTGCTCAGAATTTGCCACAAAATGTTAGAGATGCTTTTAAACAAGTAATAGAAGAAGTTCATAATGGAAGAAATATTGTAGAGCATTTTGATAATGGTGTTAAAATTTCTTATTTAGATGTTGCCAACGCTAATAAAGATTTAGTTTCTGATTTTGGAAAAACATTTGCTACTAAAATTCCTAAAGACATTCAAAAAAGTATTGATAAAGTTAAAAACTTAACAAGTTCTTTGGGAAGTCTTGCAAAAAGTGGAGCAGTAAGTATTAGTGCAACAGTTAAATCGGCTGCAGGCAGTAGAAATGCAAAAGGAGCAGTATATTATCCTCCTAAATTAGCAACGGGTGGAATTATAAATATGCCAGGTCGAGGTGTACCACTTGGAGCAATTGGTGGAGAAAGAGGTGCCGAAGGTGTTATTCCATTGACTGATTCACAAATGATGGCACAACTTGGAGAAGCAATCGGTAGAAATGTAGTTATTAACACAATTTTAAATAATTACATGAATAGTAGATTAATGAATAGAGAAATGCTAAAGACAAGTAATGTTGATAGTTTTGCTTTTAATGGGTAGGTGATAATATGTTTATAGATATAAATTCATTGTTAATAAATAATACTAATTTAGGAAGTTATCTTGTAAGTATACAATATGGACATAATAAGGTTTGGGGAAAAGATACAGGAAGAAGTACTTTATCAGGTAAAACTACAGGAACTTTTAAAGGTATTGTGTGGAAGTTTAAATTAACATTTAGAAAATTAACTAAAGAAGAATTGGAATTAATATCTCCAATTTTAGATAGTGCATGGCAACAAACAACATATTACGATACTAATTATCAAAGATTAAATACTATTGAAACCTATACGGGTGATTGGGAAACATTAAATAAAAATACTTTCTCAAATGTTGCTAAAGCTAACGAAAGTTTTGAAATAAGTGTAATTGGTACTACGCCAATTAAATATTAGGAGGAAAGATGAAAACACATACAAATCAATTTAAAACTAATATATCAAAACTTGGTAGACAACAAGATAGCAAGATTACTTATGAATTAAATGGTGAAACAATAGAATTAGGGGAAGAATCCCTTAATTCTGTAACACCACGATATAATGCCGATATTTTAAAATCAATCATGAGAATATTGGAAATTGATAGTAAAGTAGATATTCCTGTTGGAACAATACTTAATTATCAATACGGAATAAAAGTTGGAAATGATTACGAATATCTTAACTATGGAAATTACATTGTGTATCAAAGTGAGAAACAAGAAGATTTAGTAAGTTATAAAATAGTGTGTTATGATAAAATGCTTTATTCAATGGTTGATTATGAGGCAATGAACATAACATATCCAATAACGATAAGAGATTACATAAGTGCAATTTGTACACATTTGGGTTTGACTTTTAAAAATGCAAGTGATGAATTTGCTAATTATGATAAAGAAATACCTAATGAATTATATCTTGATGAAGATGGCAATTCACTTGGTTATAAATTCCGTGATGTTTTAGATGAATTGGCACAAGTAACCGCAAGTACAATATGTATTAATGAAGAAGATGATGAATTAGAAATAAGATACATTACTGATACTAACGATGTAATTAATGAAGATTATTTTAAAGATGTTAAAGTCGACTTTGGAGAAAAATATGGACCAATTAATTCTATTGTATTAAGTAGAAGTGCAGGTGCTGACAATGTATTTTTACAAGATGAAGAAAGCGTAGCACAAAATGGACTTTGTGAATTAAAAATTGAAGACAATCAAATATTAAATGGTAATGATCGTAGTGATTATCTTCCTGACATTTTAGAACAACTTAACGGGCTTGAATATTACATTAACGATTTTGCAAGCACAGGAATTATGTATTATAATGTTTGTGATAGATATACTGCAAGAATAGATAATAAAGATTATACTTGCATAATGTTAAATGATGAAGCGTTAGTTACTGATGGACTAGAAGAAAATGTCCATACTGATATGCCAATTGTTAGTGTAACCGATTATTCTAAAGCTGATAAA
>CAMIYN010000081.1 GCA_946403075.1 uncultured Lachnospiraceae bacterium
TATGTTTATTATAATCCATTGAATAAAGTCCATAACCTTTCGCTATAGCAGAACCTGTTCTTGTCTCATTTGCCCCTGTTGTTGTATTTATAATATGATATGTATATGTTACTTCTTCTCCCTTTCTTGCTGTTGGGGTAGCTGTAAAATTATAATGATACTTTCTCCAACCTACCCAATACTTCCTACCATTTATCGTTTCAAAAGAATCAGTGTATGACACATCTTCTCCTGTGCTATCTCCAGTCTCTGGATCTATAGCACCACCTGGCCCTACATTCTCAGTTGTAGGCTCAGTTGGTTCAGTTTCACCATCTCCACTATCATCACTTTCTTCTTCATCTTCACTTTCATCATCTTCTTCTGTATTAGTATTATCTGTTATTCCCTCTTCATTAATATATGTTCTTGCAAAAGATACAATGGGCATACTAATACTTATCAAAATCAAAAACATTATAACATAAATTTTTCTTTTCATAAAGCCTCCAATCAAATTTTTTTGTAGTTTTTTATGATATTACACCCTTTAATTCTTCTATCATCTCTTCATAATACATTATTTTTATATCAAGATTCAAGTCAGTATGTCCAAAACATGTGACTATTATGTGTCCTGGACAAGCATAGTGAGGATGTCCATTACAGGCCCAGCAACCATCTGCATCAAAAGGTAATTCGTGACTATCATGTGGACATTCTTCTTCATCATCTTCACACACATGTTTACAACCAGCAACTATTTCACAATTAGTACAAGGACTATGTCCACTTTCATCACCAATACTATATACTGGTGGATCTATAGTTATCTTTCCTTCTTCTATTCCATAAAGTTCGCCATGATGACAAGTTAACTCTTGTTGACATCCACCAAATGTTTTAGTAGTGTGTGTGAACACTCTCTTTCCTTGTGAGCACACTTCACAATACCCTATTGGCGATGTCATTTTATATATCTCATCATCAAGTGAGTAAACTATACCACCACTTTCTGCACTTGTTCCTGTAAATACTGTTTTATGCTTAGTTTCATCTCCTGCATAATCTTTTAATATTTGATAAGTTGTTCGTAGTTCTGGCACAAATGGATTATACATAAGACCATACTCACCAGATTTTCCCATATACAAATCACTTCTATAAAATCCTACTGTCTCGTCACCAACTGTCCCTTGACATGCTATATCACCGCAATAATACTTGCACCAACTACAACCGTGCTTACAAGGATATAATTCAGTACTTGTTCCCTCAAATGTATGAGTTAATTTAAATAATTTAGTAAAGATTTCTTTTAACTCATCATCTGTATATTCAT
Source organism: uncultured Lachnospiraceae bacterium (assembly GCA_946403075.1). GTDB lineage: Bacteria > Bacillota > Clostridia > Lachnospirales > Lachnospiraceae > UBA3633. The sequence goes on from CAMIYN010000081.1 coordinate 1,322, forward strand.
CCATAGTTGAATATAATGATGTTGTTAAAAATGATATCATATCATTAAAATTGCTATCTCCATCTGCTCTGTTTGCATTTCCTTTGGCATATGTTATATGTATCCCATTTACATAATCTTCATTATATAATTCATCTACATTTTCTTTACCATTTACTCCATAATGAATTTGATCGCCTCTCTTATTAGTCCTATTTGCAAAGTTTAACTCCATATCTTTTATATCTTTTTCAAAATCTCTATTTAAATCTATATACAAATCTCCAAGCATCTTCATTTTATCATTATTAACAAGTGGCATTGATTTTGCTACTCCTTCAAGATATATTTGCTCACTTTGTTGCATAGTAGTAAGTATTACTATTATTAAAACAGTAATCAAAATTATACCAGCTCCTACAAGTCTTGGTATTAGCCACTTTTGAAACATCAATTTTTTATATTGATCTTGTCTCATTTATAATCCCTCTAATCGATATAATCATTAACAAATATATTTAAATCTCTTAATATATAATCACAATCTACAATACCATATACTCCACTATCAACATTTGCAGTGATTATATTGTTTTCAAAATCAGTATCTATAGGCACTAATTTACCATCAACATACTTTATTACCATTAAATTTTCAATTCTATCTGATACATTAGTTACATCAAATGTTATTTCAATTCTATTATTATTTTCATTTGATACATTAAATGTTGGAGACACTAATGCTGTCACATTATCAAGGCTATTTGAATGATATTCAGTTATTTTTATATTGCTATCAATATCCCCACTTACTTCTCCACTTATTTTCTTTATAACAATATCACTCTCTCTTAATATATTTGGGACTTGTGAAAGTTTATATTCTTGCTCAATCTTCCTTTCAGCATCAGGTGTCACTCCATCTGTCATAGGATTTGTTGGGTCAAGCCCAAGTTTTAACTCTAAATCATCATTTAACTTATCTTCATCAGTATCTTTCAATAATGGACTTGTTTGATATACATCTCTTCCATCTTTACTTTTTATGCCATAAACTTCTTCATAATCAGATAAAGTATCACCATCAGTATCTTGTATAGTTAAATCTGTGCCATACTCTATTTCTTTTCTATTACTTAAACCATCACCATCATAATCTCTATAGCCATCATTTCTTCCATCATTAAAGGTCCACTTACTATTTGGATTGTAATTAAGTATCATGACTTCAAGATAATCAGAAAGTCCATCGCCATCTGTGTCCTTATTATTTATATCTGTCATATATAAATATTCAAGTGCATCAGAAAGTAAATCTCCATCTGTATCTATTTCATAGTTTGTTATCTCATGTTTATTTTCATATTTAACTGTTATCTCATAGCTAAAATTAAAATATCGTTCATTAAATACTACTGTTTCAGTTATTGTTTTTGTAAAATTTTGTCCTTTTTGATATAGCACTGGTTCATAACTGTTTGCATAAATGTTTGATTTTCCTATGATACTTATTACAAATGATAACACAAATATTATTATAAAGCCATTATATTTATTAAAATCATCAAGGTCAACATCTTTATCATTTAGACTTCTTAAAAATAATGTAAATCCATACACTACAGCAAGACCAATAATAATACATATAAATATTATTAAAAGTATATTTAAACCTTTTGATTTTTTATTTTTACTTTCTTCAATTAATTTATTGTTATTGCTATCTTCAATTTTTATATTTTTATCACCTATGACTGTATTGTTATCATTATTTACTTCTTCAGATGAATCATTATCACCATAGATTAGTTTATTGAATTGGTCTAATATAAAATGCTTCTCATATTTATAATTATATTTAAATATTTTTTCTTTGTTACTTTCTAACTTAAATGACACTTTTCTATCGATTTTATTAGAACCTAATTGCTTAAATCCACTATTTACTTTTTCTACAATAGTAACATTTGCAGTTTCATATGGATTGTTATTTCTTATAGTTAACTCTATTTGAACGGTTTTATCTTTTGGTTCTTTATTTGTAGTAGTTTCATTAATTTCTTCTTCATTTTCATCATCTATTTTTATACCAGAACTAAGTTTTTCTTTCTCAACATCAGCCGTTAATCTTACATCCATATTTCCAACTGTTATGCTTTTCCCATAGCAAACAAAACAACTGCATATAGTTATAATTACTATTAATAAATATTTAGTTTTACTTTTTATCTTGTTTTTCATTCAACACCAACTCTTCATCATCAGATGTATTTATAAGTGCATATATCAAATTATTCTTTTCATATCTGTTCATAAATGGTATAGTTGTTTGATTATTTAGTTTCTTACCTGCACCTATAACAAGTATCCCCTCTCCTGCTTTTTTATTTCTTATATATTTTAACTCTTCATTTGTTAGATTTAATGTATTACCTATTATTTCTCTATCTTTTTCAAGCATTGATAATAATATATTCATATTTGTGTTTGCTATAACCTTTCTTCCATCTTCACTTGATAGGACATCTTCTGGGTTTTGTGTTATACCTACAGGACAACCTTTATACTTCCTAAGTTGTTTCCAGTATTTAGCCATCCAACTCGCTGTTTCTTCACTTCTAAACATCAAATGAAACTCATCTATTATTAAATCCGTAGGTATTCCCTCATTTTTGTTTTTACATATTTTTAGCCATATAGTATCGCATATAACTTCCATAGCGAGAGTTTTAAGGTCTTTGCCAAGTTTTGATAAATTAAAAGTTATAAGTTTATTACTAAAATCTATATTTGATTTACCCCTAAATAATGTGCAATGAGATTTATCTGCATAGTATTCTACTGCTTTTAAGATTTCTCTATCTTCTTTACTCTTATTTAATTCAACTATCTTTCTAAGTGATTTTGTAAAATCTTCAATGGTTGGTACATCTCTAACATCATTTGTAGTGGACCACTTTTCATATATTTCACTTACTGCTTGTGATATAGTAGTTCTTTGACCTGATGTGATAGGTTTATGTAACATCTCGGCACATACTGATAATATAAAATCTTCTTTGTCGGATATACTATTATCTCCATATGATAAATCTATATCAAATAAGTTTATATGAGATTTCCCACCACCTGTTATCTCTATGTTCTCTCCACCAAGTGCTTCTGTAAGTTTAGTGTACTCATTTTCATTATCTATAATAATAGTTGACCTGTTTTTACCACTTAATATTCTATAAAGTATTGTTTCTTTTGCTTTATAGCCTTTACCCTTGCCAGACATACCAAGTATTAGTGAGTTATAGTTATCGCCACTCATTATGTCATACATTATAGGATTACCAGTTAATTTATTTACTCCATAATAATCACCATCTCCCAATATACAATCAGCAGCATAGAAGATATTAAGTCCACATAAAGATTCAGTATCAAAAGTTCTAACATATGGTGTCTGATTTACTCCATTTGGCATTATACTATTAAATACATTTTCCTGCATCTTATCAGCTACTTTGATATTTAATCCATTTATAGCACACTTTTTTATAAGTTTATATGAGTGTTCTTCCAATGTCTTTC
>CAMIYN010000082.1 GCA_946403075.1 uncultured Lachnospiraceae bacterium
GGCTATGAAAATATACAAGGTCCGTTAAAAGACCAATTAGTTATAGATAGAATAGATAGTAGTAAAAATTATTGTGCTGATAATTGTAGATGGATAACTGTAAGTGAAAACAGTAAAAGAGTAAGTGAAAATAATATCAAATTAGAAGAATTAATGTCTAAATCAACTGACGAAATGGTACAAGAATATATTGAAAGGAAAATGGAACATAATTTAGAGATACAAAAAGAAAAGAAAGAAATAAGAGGTGGGTATTTTCCTTGCAGGAAAAATAATTATTGTACAATAAAGAACAATGACAATACAAAACAATTTTTATTTAAGAATTTTAAGACAGTAGCAATGTTTCTTAATATTACCCCAAGTGCATTAAGTTATAGAGTTAAATATAAAAACGGTATTTTAACTGAAGATTGGAGAGTAGAAAAACTAGATAAAGAGCAATATGACCAATTAAAAAACAATGGTGTAGAAGTAATAATTTAGAAAAGGAAGTGGAGTAAATGAATGAAATAGGCAAGGAAATATTAAAAAGAGATTTGTTAGCATTTAAAACAAAAGAAGAATTAGTAGAAATGGATATGAACTTGCTCGATGAAATAGATAATTTACAATCCAAAATAGACAAGGCTTTTAAATTATTACAACTACTGCATTACAAGTTTAAAGATGAAGATAATATTCATAATGAAATTGAAGATATACAAAAATGTTTAAAGGAGGAAAAATAATATGAAAAAGAAAATTATAATATTATTAATAGTATATATTTTAGGAATTATAACACCTGTAATATATAAAGCAACAATTAAAAAGGTAGAAGAAAGCCAAATATTATATACAATAACAATAAATAGAGAGTTTATTAACTTAAGACCAGAAGTAGATTTAAGTAGTGACATTATAAGACAAGTCTATAAAGGAGAACAATTCAAAGTAATAAAATATTACGAAGGTAATTCATACAACTGGTACAATGTAATATATGAAGATGGTAAAACAGGCTGGATAGCAGATACAAAAGAAAATGATTGGATTATTGTAGAAAAAGATTGCAAATAGCAAAAAGGAAGTGAAGTAAATGAAACAAATAATAACAACATACAAAGGAACAACTTATGAAAGACAAGTTAAAGACTTTGAAGATTATGACACTAATTTAAATATTAGATATAAAAAAGAAAAAATAAATAAATTAAAGGAAATTGCTGAAAAGGAACAACTTAATTATAGTGATATTGTTAGAAAGTTAATAGATAATTATATAGAAAGTGAACAAAATGGAAGATAAAGTCATACAAATATATGCTTGTATTAAAGAAATAGATAATGAGTTGCAAGGACTATTAAAAGAAAGAGAAGAATATAGGCAAATGTTGATTGAAATGTTACCAGGTATAGAAAATTCAATTCTAGAGTTGGAATTAAAACCAAAAGAATATGTTATGGAAAGAGATAAAAAGAAAGAAGGTAAAAAATGAGAAAAAAAGTTGAAAAAATTAATGGAATAACCATCGAAACACATAAATATTTTAAAAGTGATACACAAAAGATTTTAGAAAAAATGAATAAAGCAATATCATTATACAAATTTGAATATAGAGATGACCCACAATTTATAATAATATCTTATGAATTAGGTACGTTATTCGATATAGAATTATCACTAATGACACAACGCCAAATGATTATGGTATTAAATGACAAACCTTTAGAATTTTTTAGTGTATTTGGTGTTCCTTGTATAGTAAGTAAGGCATTAAGCGGATTACAATTTGAGGTGAGATAAATGCGAATAATAGATTTATTAAATAAAATACCTGCTGATTTGGGTGTATCTTTAATTGCGGTATTTTGGATATTTGCATTTATCAAATTTTATAAATTTTTAAATGATTGTGAGAAAGAAGGTAAAAAATGAAAATGACAATGTATGAATTATTAGGAATGGTTAAAGATAAGAAAGAATTGCCTAAAAAAGTAAAAGTATTAGATGTAATTTATGAATTTGATGACCATTACGGAGATTATTATAATGAGCCATTAGATAGATATTTATTTGTATATATGACAAGTGAAGAAGAATGGAAATTAGCATACTTCTTAAATATACAAGTAGAAATTCTAGAAGAAGAAAAGAAAATACCTGAAAAAATAAATAATACTGAATTATACTTAACTGAAAGTCAACAACATACAATTGTAAATAAGTTAAATGAAATAATAGATTATTTAGAGCATCTTAAAAGCAAAGGAGAATAAGTATGAATAAAGAACAATTACAAAATGAATTATCAAATTATAAAACATTATATAAGATGCAAAAGGAAGAAAACGAAAAATTATTGCAAGAACGAGAAGATATAGAAAGATATAAAAAGTTAAATTTAGAATTGCAAGTAAAAGTAGTAGAACTTCAAAAAGATAAAGAAGAATTAACACATTATAATCGAGAATTATCAATGCAAAATGATATATATAAAGAAGTATTTGATATATTAAAAGAAAATAAGGTAAATTAGAAAGCAAAGGTGAGTAATAATGAAAAGAATGGAATTAAATATTCAATTATTTAGTGGTGGAAGTTATGATTATATGTGTTATTCAATAGAAAATACATATATTGATGCAGTATATGATGAAGAATTAAATATGTTGTTAAAAGATTTGGTGCTAGTATTACACGATTTAGAATGGTGGCAAAGTGGTGATATTGGCGAAGAAGATTATAGAAAAACATTAAATGATTTTAAGAAAAAATGGTTTGGTAATCGTGATGAGAGATTAAAAGAAATAATTGAAAATAAATGTAAAGAATTAGAAGAACATTTATTAAATATGGTAGGTGAGTAATAATGTTAGTATTACCAATAAAAAAGAAATGGTTTGATATGATACTTTCTGGAGAAAAGAAAGAAGAATATAGAGAAATTAAAGAATATTATGGAAGTAGACTTGGCAAATTAGGTGTTGGAGATAATCAAGTTCACGAAATATTATTTAGAAATGGTTATGGAAATGATAAACCCACTATAAAATGTAAGGTGAAAATAGTTATTGATTATGGAAATCCTAATTGGGGTGCTGAAATTGGTGAAACTTATTTTGTACTAAAAATATTAAGTGTGGAGGAAGTATGTTAAAGATAAAAGAATTATTTAAAAGTTTTATAGAAACACAAAACCAAATAAATGAAAGTTTAAAAGGACTACGAGAAGATTTAAAACCAAAATTAGATGAAATTAGAATAACTGCTAATAAATTAGATACTTGTAGTCTTACAGTAAATAGATTAGATAGTTATATTGAAAGTAATATTTATACTAAAGATGCTACAGTAGAAGCAATAAATAAAGAATGTGATTATAGAGAAAAATATAAAGAGTGTAAACAAAAAAATGCCGACTTATTACATTTAATTGAAACATACTTTAAATATGAAGATAAATATGAAGTATTAAATATATTTGATGATATAGACAGAAGATATGTAGTAGAAAAGGTAGATGAATAATGAAAGATGAAATAAAAGAAATATTAGAAGAATTAGATTGGTATATTAAGCAACCAAATAATCAAGATATAAATGGTGAATATGAACCACCGATGGAATTATCACAAGAAGAAGCAAAAGATATATATGATTGCATAACTAATTTACAAGAAGAAGTAGAAGATTTAAGAGAAAGTGATTGGGCTTGGCATCAACTATTAAAAACACAAAATAAAAGAATGTATAGAAGTAAATTCTTAAAAGAATTCCAAGAAGAATATGGAACAAATACATATCCTGATTATGATGAAATATATAAAAGATATGATAAATTAAAAAAGAAAATGAAAGATTAAAAGAATTAGCCCACAAAATGCACACTTGGATATTCTTACATACTGACGATGAACAAGAATATGGTAAAGAACATCACGAGGAAATGGCAAAAAAATCACGCGAATTTTATCATAAAAACGAAGAATATCACAAAAGAAAAATTGAATATCAAAGGAATTACAGAAGAGAACATAGGAAATATAAGAAATAAGAACTATAATTTGACATATATTTATAATAGTTATATAATGAACATAAGAAATAAGAACTAAATATTATATATTAAGTTCAAAGGAGGATTATATGGCTAGTACAACTAAAGAAAAGAAGGCAAGTAAAAGATACTATGATAAAAATAAAAAGTATAGAGAAGAAAAGATAAGAAAACAAGTTGCTAAACAAAAAAGTAACAAATCTGAAACCAATGAATATCATAGAGAATATTATGCTGAAAACGGCAAATACAGGTCTTATAAAAGAAGATATGCTGAAGAATATAGAAAGAAAGAGCCTGTTAAATCTAAAGCAAGAAAATATCGTAAGGCTTTAAAAGAAAAGTAGAATATATTAAAAGAATATCCAACAAGATATTCTTTTTTTCATAGCATATATCAAATCATATATTTTATTTTATATTTTTAAACATATTTTGTAAAGTTTTGTAAATTGACATTTTGTTTACACTGTAAATTGACATCTAAAATGTATGTAAAATGTAAACTAATTAAAACTGTAAATCTAATATATCATAAATCAGTAAATAAGTAAATATACAATATATTTACATATCAATATATGTGTTAATATGTATAAATA
>CAMIYN010000083.1 GCA_946403075.1 uncultured Lachnospiraceae bacterium
GTAGGGGCGAAGCATCGCGAGCCCGAAGCTGATTACATGGATGAATCAGAAAAGATAGAAGTTAAGGATATAGAAGAAAAGATATCAACTAATTCGGTAGCAGAAGAAAATATTGAAGTATCAGTGGAAGCGACACAACCTCAAAGTGAAGAGACAGAAGAAATAGAAGCGATACAAGAGACACAAGGTAATATATCAACCCATTCAAATATATCAAGAGAAGCAGAAGAAGTATTAGAAGAAGTAGAAGATATTGCAAGTAAATCAATAATAAGGAAAGGTAAAAAATTAGGAAGTAGTGATGAATTATTCACGATGCCAATAAGTAGTAGTGAATTCACCATAAGGGCAGTGACAAAAAAGAGTAGAAGGGGTGGGCAAACTTGTGATGGAGTAATAGTATGTGGAATAATGCAGACAGGATTTATGACAAATGAGAAATCCTTTTTAAGTGCAAGGTGTTCTAATAGTAGTAGGCATGAAGTAAAATTTGATGTCTACAAAGAAGATGACGAAGGAAATGAAACATTCGTATACACAAATGTAAGTAAACCAGAAGAAAAAATATATCCTGATTATAGTAAATATGGAGTAGAGTATAGTGAAGAGAAGAAATACAATGTGCAAAGTGAAAAGTTTAGTATAAATTCACCATTCAAATTAAACACAAGGTATAGCATAGTAGAGAGAGCATCAGGTTGTGAAGGGTATGAGACAGAGGATGTAGAGGTAGGGGAAGATTACGAATCAGAGATACCACCGATAAAGGCGATACATACAGGAGATAAGGTATATGACACGATGGATGGAAGTGAAGGAGGTATTAGAAAGACAGTAGATAATTGTACATTTTTATTTTATAAAGTTAAGTATGGTGATGTATTAGAAAAAATAGCGATGCATTATGAAGTGAAAGTAGAAGACATTGGAAAAGATAATCATTTCAGTAAACTCATGTGTTATGAAGGAGATATATTATTCATAAGAGACCCAAAAAAGACAGAGCCATATACAAATGACCTAAGTAATGCTGAGTTAAGAGAGTTCAAGAGATTAGTAAATTCAATGGGGTATGAAGAAGCGATGTGTGCATTTTCATTAGAGCCTGTAAATATGTCAACAGGAGATTTTTATTTAGAGCACACAGATTTTAGAGTAGATGAGTTAGATGGGGAATTCAAGATAAGTAGAAGTTATAATTCAATGGGAAGGATGATAAGGACAGATTTTGGATATGGATTTAGTAGTATAGTAAATGATAGGATAATGGTAGAAGAAGATGGATTAGTAATACATTTAAGGGAAGATGGTGGTGGAGAGAGATATAAAAGAAATAGCGATGGTACATATAGAGCAAGTAAGGGGTATAATATATTAAAAGCAGTAAAAGATGAGACAGGTGTAAGTTATGAAGATAATGAGTATGAAGATAGTGGAGAAGACGAAGAAGATGATAGAGTAGGGAGAGCAAATTATTGGCAGTTAATATGTGAGGATGGTGAGATAAGGACATATAATGGTTATGGAACGATAATAAAGAGGACAGATAAGAGGGGATTAACATATAGATATAGTTATGATAGTAAATATAGAGTGAGAGAAATAGAGAGTCCAAGTGGGTTTAAAGTAGAGTTTAGTTATAATGAAGAAAATTTAATAAGTATGGTAAAATTCCCAGATGGAACAAATACAAGGTATGAGTATGATGAATACAAAAATTTAGAGAAAGTAATAGATGGGGAAGGAAGAGAAGTTATATATAAGTATGATGATAATGGTGTAGATAAGGAAGAACATTTAATGACCTCATATTATGATAGTGATAACATAAGACAAGTATTAAATAAGTATGATAGTAAAGGAAGAGTAATAGAGCAAATAGATGGAAATGGTAATAAAACAACAATAAATTATTATGAAGATAGGACAGTAGTAGTAGATAGTGAAGGTATAGAAGAAGTATATATACTTGATAGTAAATTAAGGACAAATAAGAAAGTATATGGCGGGAGTGAAGTAGAATATGAAAAAAGATATAGTGAAGAAAGTAGAGTAGAGAGTAGGAAAGATGGAAATGGAGTAGAGACAGTATATGAGTATGATGATAAAGGGAATGTAATAAGAGAGAGAAAGAGTGATGGAGAATACACAATAAGTAGAGAATATAGCTATGATGAAAAAGGTAATAAAATAAAAGAGACAGATTATAAAGGAAATGAAACAAATTTCATATATGATAGTAAAAACAATTTAACAAAAATCATATATGCAAATGGAAGTTATGAAGAGATAGCATATGATAATTTAAGTAGGGTAATAAGTAAGAAAGATAGAAATGGCAATATAACAAGATATAGTTATATAGGTAATAATCCATTGCCAAATAAGGTATATGATGCAAAAGGAAATATCACAGAATATATATATGATGTAATGAGAAGAAAGGTTATTGAGATTGATGCAAAAGGTAATAGAGTAGAAATAAATTATGATAAGACAGGTAGGAAGATAAGAGAAGTAGATAAGAGGGGGAATGAGACAAAATATAGATATAGTAATAGAGGAGTAGTAGAAGAGATAGAAGATAGGGAAGAGAATAAAATAGAGTTTAGATATGATAATGTAGGAAATATCATAGAAGGAATAGACAGCGAAGAAAACAAAATAGAATATGAGTATGACAATAAGAATAGGAAGATAAAAGAAAAAAATGGAATAAAAGAAACAAGGTATGTATATAATAATAAAGGGCATATAGTAGAAGAGATAGATGCAGAAGGAAGTAGTAGAAAATTTACAGTAGACAATGTAGGTAATGTAATAAAGGAAATAGATAGAAATGGTTTTGATATAAGTTATAGATATAACAATGTTTTAGGCAAGGTTATAGAAAAAATAGATGGTAATGGAAAAGTATATAGATATAGTTATGACAATAATGGCAATTTAATAACTGAGATAAAAGGAGATGGAAGTGAGATAAGATATGAATATGATGCTGTAAATAATTTAAGTAAGGTAGTAAATGAAGAAGGGGTAGAAACAGAGTTAAGTTATGATAATAATAATAATTTAATAAAGAAAGAAGTAGGAGATAGAAGTTTTGAATATAGATATGATGAATTAAATAATTTATATGAAGAAAAAAATCCAAATGGTCATAAAACGAAATGCGAGTATGATTCTATTGGGAATATTATAAAAATAATAGATGAAAATAATTATGAAACAAGTTATATATATGATGAGAATAGTAATATAGTAGAGATAATTGATGCAAAAGGAAATATAGAAGAATATGAATATAATAGAGAGAATAAGAAGATAGGGTATAAAGATAGAAATGGTAATATAACGAGATATAAATATGATAGAGTAGGGAGAGTAGTAGAGAAAATAAATGCAATAAATGAGAAGGAAGAGATTGAATATGATGAAAATGACAATATAATAAAGAATATTTTATATAAAGCAGATGGCAGTATATCAAGTTTAGTAGAGAGAAAATATAATGCACTAAATAAAATAGTAGAAGAGATAGACAGCGAAAATCAAAAGACTATATATAGGTATGATAATAATGAAAATATAATAGAGATAATAAATAAAAATGGCGATAGTAAGAGATTTATTTATGATGGAAATAATAAAGTAGTAGAAGAAATAGATGAGATGGGTTTAACGACCCAGTATGAATATGATGATAATTATAACATAGTTAAAATATGTAATAATTCAAATGGTGAAGATTATATAGAGCCTATTGAAAATAGAGAATATGATATATGTGGTAGATTAACAAAGATAATAGATGGGATAGGAAGAGAGACCCAGTATGAATATAATATATATGGCGAGAGAGTAAAGGAGATAGATAGAGATAATAAAACAACAATATATAATTATGATAAAAATGGCAATATAATAAAGGTAGTAAGACCAGATGGGGAAGAGATAGTATATACATATGATAAACATAATAAATTAATAAAGACAAAAATAAGAGAAGTAGAGTATGAATACACATATGATAGTAATTATAATGTAATCAAAGAGAAAGATGCAAAAGGCAATATAAAAGAGATAGGGTATGATAGAGAAGGGAATATAATAGAGATAAAGGATGAAGAAGAGAATATAAGGAAATATGAGTATGATAGTCTAAATAGGGTATCAAAAGAGATAGATAGTAGAGATAATGAAGTAAGATATAGATATGATAGAAATGGAAATATTTTAGAAATAAAGACAGCAGAAGAGATAGTGAAGAGATATGAGTATGACAGAGAAAATAGAGTAGTAAAGGAGATAGATGGAGAGGGGCATTATATAGAGTATGAGTATGACAAAATCGGTAATATCATAAAGAAGATAACAGAGAATAATGAAATAACAGAATACACATATGATAAGCATAATGTAATTAATAGTATAAAGGATG
>CAMIYN010000084.1 GCA_946403075.1 uncultured Lachnospiraceae bacterium
TAAATAAATGGTTATAAATATGATAATTGCCATCATCTGCTATCTTATGTACTGACAAAATAACATATCTTTGCCCTTTGACATATTCCACACTTCCAAAAGCACACTCGGTTATCTCTTTATTGTTCCATGTAAGTGGATATATCCAGTCAATATCTACCAAGTCAATACTTGTCTTGGCATTTGATACATCAAGATACATTCCATCTTCATTCTCTATTAAATCATAAACTCTTACAACTGCACTCTCAGTTCCAAGTGCTCCTGACTTTTCGATTGATTGGTTAATAACCGAATATAAATCAAGTGAGTTAATTAACTCCTCAAATTGCTTTTGTGAACCTTCATCTTTCATGTTTATCTCACATTTTTCACTCCACAATATGTCCGACCAATCCTCGCTTATCTCTTTTGCCATATTCATTGTGTATCTTTTTTGATTTATTTTTTTCTTTCCGTTGTAAATAAAATAATTGTGGAAATTTTTTACATTGCCCGCATACCACGACTTCCACTGGTCGATGTATGTTTGTATTATATTTCTAACTTCAGGATTATATCCATAGTTAATTTGTAGAAAATCTTCTAATTTCATTAATATCCTCCTTTTATATTAGTCATAAATTTATCATAAAAGCTAAAATATGAATACTCATTAGCATCAAGTGAATCTATGTCTGTTGTTCCATCATCTAACCGTTCATCTTGAACTTTGTCATTCCACAATGCCTCTGAATAAGCTTCTATAAGTCCACTACATTTTCTTAAAATAAATCTTTTCCCTTGTCCAAATAATTGGCAGTCAAGTTCTATTCTATCAACTATTCTTCCTTTAACGCAATCTTGCACTAATAAAGGTATTCCACTTTGTTGTAAATGCCTGTTAAGTCCAAATGTAAGTATTTCTCCAAGTGCTCCGTAATCACCATAAGCATGAGTTACTTTTCCGTATTTTTGTTTTATCCTATTATAAAAATCTTTAAATTTTTCATAAAGAATATCAGGTGAATAAATACCTTCCATTTTCATTTCATCTAATGCCCATACCTGCTTAAAATATGGTGTTATACCATTACATATAAATCTAGTTGAACTTTGATTAGCTCCATAGTCTATCCCAATTGATATTATCATAAAGTTAATATTATTACCATGCTCATCTTTTGCCTCATCTCTTATGTAAAGACTAGGATTATCGGCAAATTGCCTATAAATAATTCCTTCCGCATTTTTCCACAATCCAAGTATTAATCTATCATAGTATACTGTTCCTTCGTATTCTTTGCATAGATTATCAACAAATTCTTTGCTCAAAAATGGATTATCAAATATTGTATAGTGTTGAACATAGACATCAAGTCCTTTTTCTTCCACTTGATCTAGGAAATCTTTCTTTAACCAATGTGATTGATTTTCAGGGTTCAATGCTCCATCAAAGCATGAATAAGGTTTATCAAGTGAAGCTTGAATCATAATAAATACTTCTTGATTCCATTTAGCAACCTCATCACCATAAGCATATTTAATTGAAGTACCCTGTATCTTACTAACTTGGTTTGTCTTTTCACAACCCAAGCAATACACTTCTTCATCAAATATCTTTGCTATATTATTTGAATTAATAGTTCCAATTAAATCTTTGCCATATAGTTGTCTTAACGGTTGCAATACATTTCTTTCTATTGTTCCCTTTGATACACCAAATATACAATATAGTCCGTCTTTACCTTTTCTTTCGAATATTCTTTTTGGAATCATATACAAGTTATCAAGATAAGTTTTACCACAACGACGAGCACCAACTTTTAAATTAAATCTATGATGTGCTTCTCTAATAAATTCTTTTTGTTTGTCAGATAAAATCATTTATTAGCCTCACTTTCAATTTTAAGAAGTAATTCTTCAACTTTGGTTAATTCTCGTTGTTTCTTGTCTTCTTCCGCTTGTCTTAATTCTCCAAGTGTCTCAAGTATGGTTCGATAATTATTAGCATTGCCATTTATAGCACCTTTTAACAATCCAAGAGTTGCCAACTCACGATAAGTTTTTCCATTTTTATTAGTTTCATTAAGCAACATTTCAAGAGTAGCTTTCATAGTGGCTTTTTCTCGGCGTGCTTCACCACTTGCTTTGCCACCTCTCGACGATTCTTCGACGGTTAATACGTGTGCTTGTGGTATTAAATTATCGTTTTTATTAGCCACTATTTCACCTCCTTATATGCAAATAAGGATTAATATAATCCCCACTCTGCAAATTTTTCAAATCCACCAACGGTTTCAATGTATTTTCTTGCTATTTCTACTATTTCACTGTAAGGCTTGCCGTCAATTGTATCATCACCGATAGCACAGCATAGTTCTACTACTTTGCCTGTTTCTTGAGCTTTTAGAAATGCATAAATGTTAACTGATACATCGGCTTTAGATAAGTCTTTGCCATGTAAACCACCACCTGTAACACTTTGTGCCATATCAGAACCTAGTTTTCTATTAGTTGCACCCGTATCTACATCAGTTCCACCTGTCCATTCGCCTAGTGGATTAATTATTGCTACTGGATACATCTTTCTTAAATCTTCATTTTTTGCATTGCTTTGACAAACAATAAACTTATCATTAGTCAAGATATACTTACCATCGCATTTATAAATATCATATATTTTTTTTGCTTCTTTCGATATATCTCTTTCATTTTGTGTAAGTGGCACACCTTTAAATATTCCATTATCGCCACATCTTATTTTGACGCTTTGATTTAATGCAAGATGAATATCTTGTTTGCCTACTACCAAATCAACAATTATTCCTTTTCCTGCAATTCTATCAACTATTGGTTGCACTTCATCAATTGTAAATTCTTCGCTTGTTTCGGCTATTATGTGGCAAATACCATGCCCTATTAATACTTCCACTGCTATTTTTGGTCTTTCATTTTTTTTGTATGCTAAATCAACCAATGCTCCCGCTATTCTGTCTGCCACCTTATCTGGGTGGCTTGGATTTACTTTTTCTATCATTTTCTATTCTCCTATCTTAATTTCTTTATTACTATATAAATACTCATTTACAAATTGTCCGTTTGTATTTGCACCTATTAATGACATTACTGATTTAAGTTTTATTTTATAAAAACTATCATCACTTATCTCATAACTACTAAAATAAATTTGATATGGTTGTTCTTTTACCCATTTATAAAATTCTTTACTATTAAAATCTACACCATAATCATTGCATTTACCATTGCTATCTTTTTCATATGGAACATCACAATAAACTATATCTCCCTCTTGATATGTATAGTCTTTGTAATTAATGTTTGTAATTTCTAACCTTTGTAATGCCTCTAACCTTTGTAATGCCTCTAACTGTGTAAGTGCTTGTAAATGTTCAATACTTTGTAATCTATCTAATGTATTGCATTGGTTTTCTTTTAACATTTTTATAAATTGAACATAATTTAATCTTCTATCTTGTTTTTCGTTTCCCAATATACATCTACAAGCTTGACATTTTATTTTTTCAATGTCTTTTCCCCATAAATATCCTGTTCCATTATTACCAAATGACCATATATATTTCACATAAGAATCTGTATCTTTTAGCTGTTCAAATTCTTCTCGAGTAATTACTCTATTTTCATCATGATATTTGCCATTTACTGCATCAATAAACAGTGTTGTAATTAATGAATTAATATCGTTATATAAATAGTTTCCCCACTTGTTAGATAACATAGCACAATGAGTTATTGCACCACCACCACCAAATAAATCAACTAATCTATTTCCTTCAGGAAGTATGTTTATAATAATATCTGCTATTCTTGATTTATTACCTTGATATGGTACACCATAATGTTTATCTAACTTTTCTATATCATCAAACAAATCTTCTTCGTTTTCTATATTTTCATTTTCATTATCAATATCAAATTCTATGTCAAATCCAAAATCACTCATGTCTATTGTATCAAAACTAGCAAGTTCTTCGTTAAGAATATCAATGTCAAAATCACTATTCATAGTTAATTTGTTATGTGCTAGTGTATATGCCTTGCGTTCTTCGTCTGTTAAATGGTCAAGACGAATGATAGGAACTTCAGTATATCCTAGTTCCTTGCAAGCAATTAATCTACCATGCCCCTCGACAATAGTATCGTGCCAAATGCCGATAGGGTCGTCCATACCAAATTGCTCAATTGATTTTTTAATTTGTTCTATCTGTTCGGCAGGGTGTTGTTTTGCATTTTTTTCATAAGGTTTTATTGAATTAATATCAACAAATTTGATTATATCATTCTTATTAATACCTTC
>CAMIYN010000085.1 GCA_946403075.1 uncultured Lachnospiraceae bacterium
CTTAGACTAATTGTATACTATGTTACCATACTGTACAGGTACTTCGCCCCTACGGTGTCGTTATCCAAAACTTCGGGTTCTATGTACTTCGCCCCTACGGTATCACTCGCACCTACATCGTCGCTATCCTCTACAACGGGCTCCCAATGGTTCGCCCCTACAATATCGTTCGCTTCTACGGTATCATTGTTATCAGCTTCGGGCTCGCGATGCTTCGCCCCTACGGTGTCGTTATCTATAGTTGTTTCTTCGGTTTCACTTTCTTCCAAAAAAGAGAGATGCTCCTCCTTATAGGAACTTTCTCTCTCCTTATATTCTATATCTTCTATTGCATCATTTAATAATACTTTTAATAATTTTATATCTCTTGCTTCAACATACAAAAAAGTATTATTTATAAGCATAGAACTTATAACTATTACACTTATTATTTTTTTTATTACTCTCTTTACCATCTATCTCCTAATCTTAATTTTAATTTTTTTTATTAGGATACTTCATTATATGATTTTGTTTTTGTATTTAATATTAAATATTTATCTAATATTTTCTACTAAATTTTCATTATTCATAAATTTTAAAAAATAAAATTTTCAAAATCATCAATTATTAAAAATTACTATATGATATTGTCAATATTGGTTGTCACATTTTTTATTAGTTTATAATTTATGCTATATGTATTGTATTGTCATAATAAAGTTGTTCTTTCATAGCTGGAGTCATATTTCCTATAGCACTACATATTTTTCTATTATTCCAATAACTCATAAAATATCTCCATATTAGTTCTTTTATTATTTCAAAATCCATATTTTGACATTTTATATTTTTAATCTAATTAATTTTATAAACCTTACTACCTATAACTTCTTCTATGAACTTCCCCACCTTCACTCCATCTGCCAAATTGGTCTACTGTGTATCCATCATTCGTTATTCCGTTTGTTACTAATTCCCCTAATTTCTCTTCTCTTGTATCAAAATAATAACAACAATATCCATAATCAAATGATTTGAGCCAATGCCATCCTTTTAACATCTTTCCTTCATTGTTTTTATTGGTTTCCCCATCATCAAAATAATATATTTTATTATTATCTAAATAAAATCCAGTTATTATATTCCCACTCTCATCAAATCTATACCAATCTGCATTCTCTTCTAATGGATTATTTGATATGTCTATATATGCCCATTTATCTTTATATTCATTTCCTTCTTTATCTCTAAATTGCCACTTGCCTTCATTTTGATACCAATTACCTTTTACTGATAAATTATTATTTGTGCTTTCACTATCTAAATTTACTTGCGATAAATCTAATGCAACTACTCCACCGCCACTACTTCCGCCACTCCCACCTCTACTATATACTATATCTCCCCATAAGGCATATAGTGTTTTTGATTTTGTTATATATTCATTTATATCAAACTTACTTTTATATGTTATGTCATTATACCACCCAAGAAAATTTTTACTTCTCTTCGTTGGATTCTTCGGTAAACTTAATTTGTTTCCCTCTTCTACTATTACACTTGTTATTTGACTTCCACCCATTGTGTCAAAATTTATATTTAATTTTTCTGTTTTTATCTGCTGATTTCTTATTAGACTTATATAACTATTTATTACTCTATTTTGTGCATCAACTAAATAATTTCCTAATTCATTTATTAATATAAAACATATTACATTTCTACTATTTTCATCTCTTACTAACTTTGACCCATCAATTCTTATTTGACACTTGCCATCTATTAAGCTATATATACCATAATTATTATTACTTATTAATTTTTCACCATTTAGATAGACTTGAACTGATTTTGCTCTATTATCTAATACTTCTAAATTTATGACTGCATATGTCTCATATGGTAATACTCCACCTGCTCTTAATTTATTTTCATCTGTTATTGTATCTTCTCTAAAATTTCCACTAATCTTTATTTCACTACTTTTTACATATGGATGAAAAGATCCAGTTTCTATATTTTCTCTTATTAAATCATCCTCTGTTTTGTATATTTCATCAAGGACTGTAAGTCTTTCCTTTATATCTACATTTTGATTATCCATTCCGTATTGCTCATAATACCCTTCACTATATTCACTTAAATATGTACTATTATCTATACTCTCTCTTAACTCCCAATATTTCTCTCCTGTCTTTATTAAAAAATATGGGAAATTTACCCACTGCTTTACATATGTATCTCTTTCTCCTGATACTAAATTATCAGAATTTAATATCCAACTTGGTTTGAAACTTAATCTCTCTCCACTTGGACTTTTGTAATAATATTCTGATACTATATCATATGTCCTATCCATTATTATATTATTTATATAAAATGCTGCTGCCCTTTCTATATCAGTAGTATTTGGGTCGTAATAATAATATTCTCCAAGTATACCTTCATAACAATTTAAATAATACATAATGCCATATTCATATAATTCATACTTACCTAAATCTGTTTCATTAAATTTTAAATCAACTTTTATATGGTTTAATTTACTTATCCCTTGTGGGTTTATTATGCCACTACCACTCTCTTTTGCTACCATGTCCTCTACAAAACCATCAGGTAATAATACATAATTATCATTACTTTTATTAAATCCAAATATTTCTACATTTGTTGTTAATTTAAATACTATAGGACTATTATTGTTTTCATCTATTAACTCTCTTATTACTTTTATCTCTGTGTCATCTTCATAATACAGATTATTATCATCACTTATCTTTATTTTCCCTAAATTCTCTCCTGCATATATCTCATCGCTATCATATGCTGAAACTATTTCTACTTTTCCATTGGTTATTTCATCACTGTTTCCTACCTTAAATGACTTTTTTATTACATCATCATTGTTTTTTAACATCTCGCTATTAGTAGAAATATTTTCTATTTCATTATCTTCATTTGTTTCGGTGGTTTCAACATTGTTTTCTATGTTATCAGGATTTTCTATGTTATTAAATCTTGGATCTAAAAAACTATTGTAAGTAATATTTTCTACATCCATCTCTTCTCTATAATCATTGTCTCTACTTGCTATTATCTCATTTATCTTTTTTTCTATTTCTATCTCATAGCTATTTATATCTTGCCCTGCTACTGTCTCCTCTATGAAATCATTTTCTGATTCTACATCATTATTTTCATCAACATCGTTTATATCAATTTGTTCTATTGCTTCACTTCCATAACTTTCTACTTCTTTTATTTCGCCCCTATGACTTTTGCTACTGTCTTGCACACGGGCTCGCGATGCTTCGCCCCTACGGTTCACCTTTAAATCAAAACTTTCTACTTTATATTCACTACTTATTTCATCTATCTTATCTATCTCTTCTTCTAATTCTTCATTATCACTTTTTGTCTCTACATAAATATTTTCTCTATCAGCTACTATTTCTACCGACTCTTCACTTCCTACTACTACTTCTTCTATCTCTGTTTCCCCTATATTTACTTCGTTGGCATTTGTTATTGATACCATATTTATACTTATAGAAATTATGAGTAAAATAGATATGATTTTTATTTTTATCTTTTTCATAGGAGGGGCTCCTTTCAAAAATGATTTCTTATATATTATATAGTAGCATTTAAATTTTTATTTTGTCAATAAAAAAAATAATTTATAAAATATTAAAAAAATTTATAAACTGTAATATAATTAGTTTTATATACAATTTGAATATTTTTAGCGTTATTATTACTTTTCAATAAATTATTAATTTTTTCATCATCTTGAATTGTATAAATATATGTATAAAAATTATTTAAATTATGTAAATTATTATTTAAATGCCAATTTTCTTTACTTGTGTCAACAAAAATTACTTTTTTTTATGGGGATTGGGGATGGGGATTGGGGATT
>CAMIYN010000086.1 GCA_946403075.1 uncultured Lachnospiraceae bacterium
TAACCGTAGGGGCGAAGTACTGCGAAACCTAATTACAAAATAGTCATATTAGTTCGTATGGGCGAACCTTTGGGAGCCCATAATAATAAATAATTATAATAGGTTTTGTACTGATGGGAAATTATTAAATGTCGTAATAAGTTTTAATGATGCAGTAGTAAAATATAATAAATATGGACATTTTAGATTGGGAGAAGAATATAAACCGACAGGAAATATAGATGATCCATTAAGTAATGAAGGAAGTAGAAATATAGCAAGTTTAGCAGTAGATACAGATACGACATATAAGATATATGGAGAATTAGATTATGATTTAATAGATTATAGCTATCTTGACATAGAAGATTTAAAAGCAAGTGATAGAAAAGTATATGAATTACAATCAAAAATAGATGCATTAAAGATAGGTAATCAAGTGCAAGAAAAAAGGGGATATGGTAAATATAATCTAAGGAATGGTAAAAATCTAATAGCATTTTTAAAATTCGCATACGATTTTTATAAAAATAACTCAGGTGAGTATAGAGTAGGTATAAAGGATGAAAGAGATTTAAGGGGGACAAGAGCAGAAGGGTATAGTATATGCCCTATGGAATTGTTAGAAGAGTATATAGATTTAAATTCAACGAGTGCAGTTGAGTTAAAAAACGGCTTCCAATATAAATTTAGAGATTGTGTAAATAAGTGGGAGTATGTAGGAAGTAAAAATATAGAAAATAGTGATAAAATATTTGAAACACTTGAAGATATATATATGGGGCTTATATATTTATATCCAGCATTAAAAGTGTTGCAGAATAAGGGTGGAATAAATATAGATTTACTTGATGATGAAGATAGAGCAGCAATATTTTCAGTAGTGTATGAATTAAAAGGAATGCAACCAATATCATCAATAAATGTGAAAGAAGAAACTCTCACAAAAAAATTCAGTAAAATAGGATTAGGAGATTTAATAGGAGCAGTAATAGATGATGATGAATTAAATTTAAAAGTATCTGAGAAAATATATAGATATATGATAGAGATAAAATATAAAAATAATCCTGAGAAATTAGCGAGATGGATAAGTGAGTATGAAGAGATACATGGGGAATATGAACCCCTTGATGCAGAAAGATTAGAAAAATTCACAAAAGCATATAACGAAGCATTTGCAAAATATGGATCTGATGTAAGTAGAGAGATAGGGCTTGATTATACAGGATTTGGATATGTAGAGAACCCTGAAATATTTGAATCAAAACACTCATATAGAGAGATGGTAGAGAAAGTAGGAAATAGTTTTAGAGAGACATTTAAAGATTCAGCATTTTATAAAAATATAAATAATAAAAACTATGTAGCAAAGTGTTTCATGATGGCAAAAAAGATGTGTGAGAATGAAAGTTTTATAGAGTTAACAGATATATATGCATCGGATATATGTCTTGTAGAACATAGTTATGGTTATGATAGTAGTGAAGTAATGCTTGCAGACACACAGGTAGTCTCACTTGATTTTCCAATAGATGATAGTGGGTATGATACAGATAGGGATGGGATATCAGATAAGGAAGAGTTAGGAAATCTTGAAGAAGTAGATATAAGTGAACTACTTGAAGTATATATAGAATATAATGAGATACCACAAGCAGAAGCAGATAAATTAAGAAAAGACCCGAAGGTAAAAATGTATAACTATATAAGTAACCCCACATTACCAGATAGTGATTTTGATGGTAGGGATGATTTGAGGGATGGTAAAAAACTTGATAATAATTATGAAATAGATATGGACACATTAAATAATGAATTAATACGGTTTGATTTTTCGCAGGATTATAGGTATTTCTTTATGGATTCCACCAAGTATTATAATGAATTAGGTGATATGAGTATAGCCCTTTCAAATATGATAGGAGAAAATAAATGGGGAATGAATAAACGGTTTAAAAATAGAAATGAAAAAGAAAAATATACAGATATAGGAATAAGTAAATATTTGTGGTATATGGGAAATGAAGAAATAGAAGAAAAAAATACAGGAGTAGTCCCGTATGCAATAGGAAGGAGAGATGTATTTTTAAAAAAAGGAAAAGTTAATCATAAATTAAGAAATGTAATAACGGTAGTAATAGGTAATGATGAAAAATATAAAGGCAAATTAGCAGCAAATATAGATGGTTCGTATGGTATGGATGGAGAATATAAAGAATATCATCATATAGGATTTGACATAGAAGCAAACAAGATATTAAAAGAGATAGAAAGTTATGCAGATAGTAAAAATGGCGAAAAAATATATTGGATAACAGGGTATGGACAAGGTGGGAGTATAGCAAATCTTGTAGGAGCAAAACTCACAGATAAGGTAGGAGAAAGTAAAGTATATTGTTATACGATTGAAAGTTTTGCGACAATAAATGCCAACAAGATAGTAAACAAAAATAACTTTGGTAGGGGAAGATATAAAAACATATTTAATCTAGAAAATAGAGATGATTTAATGATAAAATTACTAGATAGAGATATAGGTTGGTTTAAGTATGGAAGAAGTGTAAGGGGAAGTGCTGAAAAATTAAAAAAAGAAATAGTAAACATATATGGAGATAATTTTAGGGGAAGTAGTGGTAAGGTAGAATATAGGGGAAGTCCAAAGGTAGTCAGTGAAATAATAAATGGTATAAAGGAGACAATAAAAAATATAATAAAAGGAATAGGAAATAGGATATTTGGATTAAGTAATACTATTGGCCCAATTGTATATGAAGAAAATAAAGGACCAGATTATGAAAAAGAATTTGTAAGTCCTATCACAAAAAAAACATATGATAAAGAGATCCCCCCTGATAATATAAAGGAAATAAGACAAATAGAACATAAAACAGTAGTAATAAGAGGAGTAAAGAATAGTGAAAGTATAGGGTCTATAAATGTCTCTCCAATCCTTGACAGCAATATGCTTGAAGTAGGAAAGATGACAAATAGTGATAAAAGGTTAGAAGTAGAAAGTGAGATGGCGATAGTAGCAGGAGCATATAGAGAAGAGATAGGGGATGAAAGAGATGGGTATAAATTCAAAGTGTATAGAGATGATTATGTAAAAGATTATTGTAATAATAGGGATGAAGAGACAGTTAAAATAAGACAATTTATGTATAGTGGATATACGATAGATGAAGAGTATAAAGAAAGAGATGTAAATTATGTAAAATTTTGGTTAGAAGGAACAGATAATGGAAAACTAAGTGAGTATAAAGCAGGGGATTATGGATTTGATAGAGAAGATGTAAAAAATGAAAAAGTAACAAAATTTGTGAGAGAAAATAAAAATTCATATTATAGAAAATATGAAAATTATAAAGATAAAAATGGAAAAAAATTGGGAGTATTAGCTACAAGTTCTAATGGGATATGCTTAATAGATGGAAGAATAGCAGCGGCATTTCCCCCAGCATTAAAAGCAGAAGGTGAAAAAAGTTTTGAAACATCAAATGAGACGATGAATTTAGTAAAAAATTATGGAACACCAACAGCATTGGAAAATAATTATAGGGGTATATTATCACAAAAAGAAGGAGGAGTATTTTCTGATGGGGAGTCAAATATAATATTAGGAGGAGGAGATATGTATAAATTGGTAGATTGTGTATTTGAAAATAGTGATAATCAACAATTCGTAGTTCCGTTTGTGTGTATAGATCCAAAAAATATACATATG
>CAMIYN010000087.1 GCA_946403075.1 uncultured Lachnospiraceae bacterium
CTAATATTATATAATATCCCCCTATATGAGTTCTATTAAAAAATTGTAACATGCCGATAACCTGTAGGGGCGAAGCACCCCGTGCCCGTATGCAAGATAGTAGTGGTAGTTGTAGGGGCGAACAAAAAACAATGTAGGGGCGAACCATTGGGAGCCCTAAGCGAGCCCGCTGCAAGACAGTAGAGTTAATTGTAGGGGCGAAGCACTGCGAGCCCGCAGTGAGCCCGCCGCAAGACAGTAGCGATAACCGTAGGGGCGAAGCACCGCGAGCCCGCAGTGAGATAGTAGAGTTAATTTGTAGGGGCGAACCACTGGGAGCCCTAAGCGAGCCCGCCGCAAGACAGTAGCGATAACCGTAGGGGCGAAGCACCGCGAGCCCGTATACAAGATAGTAGAGTTAATTTGTAGGGGCGAAGCATCGCGAGCCCTAAACGAGCCCGCAGCAAAGTAGTAGCGAAAACCATATGGGCGAAGCACCGCGAGCCCGTAGCAAGAAAGTAGTGTTAGTCATATATTTTTTTATGAAATCATAGATAAATTTTAAGTTTTTTAGAGATTTCCTACATTTTTAAGAAATTGTCATAGTTTTTAATTGATAAATAATAAAAAATATGTTAAATTTAAATAATTCACAAATTTTTAATAAATTTTAATGATGTGAAAGTAGTAAAAAATAAAATATAGTACTTTTTTAAGGAGAAGAAAATGGAAAAATTCAAAATTATATGTAAGAGATTATTATCATTATTATTGGTAATGTCAATGGTGATTACACTTGAAGGAATTACTACATTCGCGAGTGCACCTACGAATAATAGAAATTATGATAATGGAACTACATCACAGGATGATAGTGAGTTAAGTATGGATCTAAGTGATGAAATAAAAAATGAATCAGAACAATCAACTGAAACTACTGAGCCATTAGAAGATAGTGTTTCATTTGAAAATAGTGAAGATAAAAATTATGAAAATGAAAACAATATTAATGATATTGAAATAGAAAATGATGTTGAAATCTCAAATAATGTAGATGTTTACGATAACGGAGAATCAATGGATAGCAATGTATCCACAGAGAGTGAGATAGAATCTACAGATGAGATAGGAGATAGGACAAATGAAGTAGAATCAGAAAGCGAGACAGCAAAAGAAAACGATGAAAAAAATGAAAGTAATGTGGTAGAAGAAGAGACAAATAAATATGTAGAGTTAGAAAATAGTATAGATAAAATATCAACAAATAGTGAAGTAGAATCAGTTGATATTGCTACAAAGAGTTCTATACGATTTGGAAATAATAAAAATTATAGTGATAAATTTATTATAAAAGATGAGATTATGACACTAACTGATAATGTATCATTGGGTGAGAGAATAAGTATAGTAGATACTGATATTGTTTTAGATTTAAATGGTTATGAAATAGTGGGGCCTACTGATGACTATGCTATATATGTAGAAAATTCTACATTTACAATAATAGATACAAATTATAAAGATACAGAAAATAGCATATCTTTTAAGATAGCTACTTTTGATGATAATGGGAAAACAAATAAAGATGAATTTATAAAGAATATATATAAAGGGAAAATATATGGAAATAGTGATAAAGCAGTGATATATTCAAAAAATTCAAATATCAATATAAATGGTGGATTTATAGAAGGTAAAAAAGGTAGTAAAAAAAGAATAGAAAAATTAACAGAAGAAGAAAAGAAAGTTTTTGAAGAATATAATATACCATATGAAGACACTGAAGATATATTTTTTGATGGTCAAGATGGTATAGAAATAGTTGATAGTAATATTTCTGTAAATGGAGGCATAGTAGTAGGTGGTATTGGTGGAGATAGTGATGATAAAAAAGCTGGTGATGGTGGCATAGGTATAAAAGCAGATTTTAATTTTGATAATTATAGTATTAATATAATTGATGGATTAGTTAAAGGAGGATTAGGTGGTACTGGTAATGATGAAACCATTAGAGGTATGGGTGGATTTCCTGTAAAAAAGAATGATACTTATGAATATTATAAAATAAATGAAGAAGAGCAAATTGGTGCTGGACTAAATGGAGATTTTGGTGGTGGAGATGGGGGAGTTTCTATCAGCATAAATGGAGTTTTTGGCGAAGAAGTTTTAAATATTAACTCAAAATATGTAGTAAAGGGCGGACAAGGTGGCAGTAGTAATGCTATAAAACGAAATGATACATCATATAAAGAAAATTATGAAAACTTGCCAAGTAGATACATAATAGATAAAGAGATAATGTTGCCAGCAAGAGATCAAAATCAAACTGGAAACTGCACAGTGTATGGTGCAACTGCTGTAGCAGAAATAGAGATGATGAAGCATTATAAAAAAGAAATGGATCAGTTTATTGATAAAAAAAGAGATTTTAATTTATCTGAGGGACTGGCTTCATATTTTATAAGAGAGATGCCGCCTGACCCACTTGGGAATGCTTCAAAAGGTAAAACTAGAAAATTAAATGTTGATTTAGAAGGGGAAGATATTGGCGATAATTTTAGTACTTATCAGCATTATGAAGTTGCATATTATCAATCAGCGATGAGAGGTTTTATTCATGAGAGTGAAAACAAAGGGATTAATCTTGAAGATAAGAATGTGTTTAAGACTGATCCAAACCTACAAAAAAAACGAATAGTTGATTTGAAAAGTTATAGAGAAATGGATTCAGACACCGATCGTAATTTAATTAAAAATTTAGTTTTAAAAAATGGGGCTGTATCTACTAGTTTTCTATGGCAGGCTCAAGTAATTAATGATAAAAAACAGAGAGAAACAGTTAAAGGTTTTGAACCTGCTTGGAATGGCGAGACAGTTAATGGTAAATTCACTACAACACATTTTATAAAATCGAGCTACATTGAAGGGAAAGATCCTAAGTATACAGGTCATGAAGTAGCTATAGTTGGTTGGGATGATAATTATAATAAATCTAGCTTTCAAAGAGGTCGTTATGCTCCAGACAGAGATGGGGCATGGCTTACAAAGAATTCACATGCTGTGTATACTTGGATATCGTATGAAACTGATGTATGGGGATATACAGAATATGAATATATGCCAGCGGTTTATGATAATTGTTATTATAGAGATGGTGGGACTTCTTTCACTTTTAAAAAAGTTAAAGAAGCAAATGTTTCGTTTATGCTAAATAATGATAAAAAAGATGAAGAGATAGAGGCTGTGTCTATCGTTTCAGAAACTGATGCGATGGTTTCTGTTATTATATATGAAAATTTAAAATTAATTAGTCAATTGGACACTTCACTTAAGGCTGGGGTTAATTGGATAGAATTACCTAAGGACATTATAAAAAAGAAAAAAAAAGCATCCATCATAACAATTGTTGTTGCAAATAAAAAGGGATTTAAGATAGGGATATCAAAATATGATAAAGGTAAGATAAATGAGTACTTCCACAATTATCCAAATACGAGTAGTAAAGACATGGAATATAGAGTGAAGTTAATTACAAATGATGTTTTACATGAGGTGACTTTTATAAATGTTGCAACTGGGGAGGTTGTGGAAAAGAAAGAATTGACAAAAAATAGTGTGGAATTTCTTCCTGGGCATAAAATATATAGGGATAAGGATTGTAAATATGAATGGGATAGTGAAGTTGATAGAGTATCAAGATTAACGACTACATTAT
>CAMIYN010000088.1 GCA_946403075.1 uncultured Lachnospiraceae bacterium
TTGATACTATATCAAACCCTGCATGATGATACCTATGTGTCCAATCAGGGTAGCCTCCTGCGAAGTGCATTAACTCTTCGTTGTATTTGGGATCATATCGGGTGTTAAATTTAATATTATTTAGCAATCTATAAATTTCTTGTGAATTATGCGAATCACCTTTCTCATTAATTGCTTTATAATTCTCATATCCACTTTCTGCACTTGTATTATTTAAAATACTATCCCTTAACTCCAAATCCCCCACATCAAAATCACTATCCCAGTCATCATCCTCTGCTGTGCCCCTAACTACTATGCCTAATACTGTTTTGTTTATTCCGTGATACTCTATATTTTTATATCCTATTGCTACTCTACCTTTATGGGTGTCTCTATAACCTAAATATATTTCATCTATATTTTTATATTTCGTTCCTATACTTTTATAACTTGTATCTATTTCCAACTCATTTAAATCTACTCTTCCTGTGGGTTCTTTTGTTTTTTCATCTATCTCTCCATAATTTTTTAAAAAATATTCTCTATTCTCATCGCCCAAATCCCCTGGATTTCCCAAATAATATGTCTTTACATCATTAAACCCAAAAAATTCCATTAATTTTTTTATTTGCAAATTTTTATATTTTATTCCTTTAAATTCCATAGTTTCTATTTCTTCATCTGTTCTATTTTGTAAATCTTCTATCACTATTCCACTATGTAATTTTTGTTTATCCCCATGCATATATATACTATTTGCTAAAAGTAGAGACACAGTTGATAATTCATCATAGTATAATTTATTATCCATTAGAAAATATCTATAATCCATTGCCATATCTATTTCTATACTTTCTCTATCACTTATTCTTTTCCTAAAAAGGTACTAATATTAATAACTACTTTCAATCAATGGACTATTATTTTTTTTTGCATCATAATGAAAAAAATAATTTATATCATTTTCTTTATCAAAATTCTTATTTGACAAAACTATACATCCATCAAAATTTTTTCTTTCATCTTTTGGCATATCTGTTAATTTCATAGCAGATATCAAATAATTTTCTCTTATATTTTTAGCTATTTCAACTTTGTTATCATTATTTAAATTATTTATTTTACCGACTTCACATGTCCACACATAAAAATTATGTGTATTCTCAAACACTTCACTATAATCCTCACTTAAGCTTGTTATCTTTTCAAACTCTACATATGGGGTTTCATAACTCCCTGTGAACCCAAACTCCACATTCTCATCATCTACCCCTATCTGCTTCTTTATCCACTCACTGTATAGGTGTTGGAATTTGGAACTTTTTGAAAAATTAAAACCACCACGAACATCTTGAGTTTCACTTTCTACATAAATACTTGCATCATCCACAAATGGAGCACTAATAATATAATGTGAATCTGCCGCCCATCCACTTATTCTTCCTTTATATTCTATTTCTATAATACTAGACACTGCTTCACCATATTTTGCCTTTATATATTGTTTTGCTGCTTCTTCATTTTTTTCTTTATTTTCTTTTTCAATTTCATCATTTTCTTTATTTATCATATAATTAGCATATTTATATGTAAATATATATTTACCAAATTTAAATGGCAATAAAAGATCATTAAAAAAAATCTTTGCCAATATCATCATTAATATAATCATTAACGATATTGTTATTATAAATATTTTTGTTATTTTCTTAATCATATCGATATACCTACTTAAAATCCAATGTTGTCATTTCTTTAGTAAGTGAATAGTATGTTTCAAGGTAATGTGGATATTCTACTCCATTAACTACAGGTGAACCAGTAATAACTAATGACCATTTTGCACCCCAAGAATTAAATCCAAATTTCGTTGTCAGTAATATATATTGATTTTCCCAAACAGTTTGCGCTAAATATTTTTTATCATTTCTTTGCTTTCTATAATATTCATTTCCATTAGAATCCTTATCTTTTATTTGTCCATGCATAGAATTTGCTACACTCATAAATAAATATACTGGCATTTGATTTTGTACATATTTATTTTTATTTAAATCATTTTTTTGATATGGTTTAGTATATTCAGCATAAAACAATATATCATCTTCTAATTCTTTTTTAGTTTTATATTCTATATTTTTCTTACCTACTTTATTGTCATATGAATAGCTATCACTTCGCATATTAGTTTTATCATTATACATTCCATTAAATGAAGATATTACAATATCTACTGCACCTTTATTTGATTTATATTTACTAATTAGATATTTACAATAATCGTTATCTTGAGTAAGATTCTTATCTTTCTTCAATCTTGGAACAATATCTTTCTCAACACTCATCGTTGCCACTCTCCCATACTTAGTCCAATTACACTCTTCCATTGGTAGTTTTGGGACGAAGTCATCATCATTTACTATATTAAATATACATCTATATTTATAACTTTTTGGTTCTCTATATTCCACCCTATTTATGAACCCTGGCCCATCACTTTCTTGTTTTACATTATCTGTCCTATAAAAATTATTTGGAGGAGCAAATAAATAACTATATACATTATCTGTTTTATTATTTACTTCTGTTTTATTTAATAACTCTGCAGATATTAAATTCCCTACTCCTGCTCCCATTGAGTGTCCTGTTACCCAAAAACTTATATTATTTTTTCCTAAAAAATTATTATTTTTCATATAATCTTTTATTATTTCAAATATCCTATTTGATACTATATCAAATCCTGCATGATGATACCTATGTGTCCAGTCAGGGTAGCCTCCTGCAAAGTGTAAAAGTTCTTCGGAGTATTTAGATTCGTAGTTTAATATACCATTATTTAATTCATATCTCAATATTCTATCATAGTTTTGTTCGTAATTTGCATACCCACCAACATACTTTTCTTGTATCTTTTCTCTTAATTTCAAATCCCCCACATCAAAATCACTATCCCAGTCATCATCCTCGGCTGTGCCCCTAACTACTATGCCTAATATTGTTTTATTTATTCCATGATACTCTATATTTTTATAACCTATTGCTACTCTACCTTTATGGGTGTCTCTATAACCTAAATATATCTCATCTATGTATTCGGTTTCTTTTACATCATCCTTTTTATATTTATATCTTTCTCCTATACCTTTATAATTTGTATCAATTTCCAACTTGTTTAAATCTGCTTTTATAAATATTTTATTAATTTTTATAGTTTAAAATACTTGTCTGTTCAATTTTTTCATTACCTTTTTTTATACTTGCAATTTTCTCTTCTGGAAAATTATAAATAAACCTATAATTATCGATATATACAAATAGTGAATATGGCTTCTCTGGTTTTCCAGTTATATAAGAACTTTTTTCATATATATTATCTTTAATATCATAAAAATAATCAATGTAATTTTTTTCATTAATTCTACTATTTTTTTCTTTAATTGTATCTAAATAAAAATTATGTGTATTCTCAAACACTTCACTATAATCCTCACTTAAGCTTGTTATCTTTTCAAACTCTACATATGGAGTTTCATAACTCCCTGTGAACCCAAACTCCACATTCTCATCCTCTACCCCTATCTGCTTCTTTATCCACTCACTGTATAGGTGTTGGAATTTGGGATCGGTGGAGATTATGTCGGAGAAATTGTCTTTTAACACATTTAATGTATCATATCCAATTGTTATTCTAAATTTATTTT
>CAMIYN010000089.1 GCA_946403075.1 uncultured Lachnospiraceae bacterium
GATGTAAATTATATAGACAGTATGGCATAGATGGGTTAAAATTAAAGAAACGAGGTATATAAATTATTATAACAACGATAGAATTAATAAAAAAAGAAAAGAATTGAGTCCTATAGAGTATAGGCAACAATACTTTTCTTTAATAAACAAATAATAACTTTGGTCTAAATTTATGGTTTAACTATATTGTATAGTGTTTTTTTTAAATTAACTTATTAATTTGATTTATTGTTAATTGGAGCATTTTTATCAGGTCTCATCATATTAAAACTATCAAGCTCTGCACTTCTAATATTTTTTGCTGCTGTATATGTAGAATCAGTTGTTTCAATAAATATATATTCTCCTATTGAAAAATCTTTATATGTATTTTTTTCAAAATTATCATTTTGTATAATATTTTTATCTAACTTAAAGTTATCATTTTTTTGTATTGATAAATCTTTGTTTTCAGTTAAATTATCTTTTTTTATTCTTTTTAAAAAATTGGCCTCTTTAATATTTATAGTTTTTGTCTCTCCAGTCAAAACAAACATATCATCAAAATTTAATTTATCTGGTAATATTTTATTATTGTCTTTTTTTTCATCAATATTTTCATTAATTTCATTTAATTGAAATTTATTATTTTTTATCTCGTTTCTTGTTGCTACTGCAATAATTACATTATTTTCATCAATATAAGTGATTTTACCAACAATTTCATTTTCAATTTTTCTTTCTGGCATATCAAAATTCTTTGGTGGCATATTATTTATTGGCTCCTTTGATGTAGCAAATGCAGTTAATACATTTAAAAATATAACAGATACACATAATCCTATTGAAATATTTTTTAAAATTCTTTTATTCATAAAACATATCTCCTTTACATTTAATAAAAAAATTTTAAAATATTATTGTGTTAAAATTATGTCAATTTTATAAAATTAAAATGTTTTTTAGTTTTTATATATTTAAACTCTACTTTTTGAACCAAATATTTCAATTTTTTCTTTAACAGTTGATTTAATTGCATCAAACCCTGGTGCCAATAATTTTCTTGGGTCAAAACCTTTACCCTCTCTATCTTTGCCAGATTCTATATATTTTCTTGTTGCTTCTGCAAAAGAAATTTGGCATTCAGTATTCACATTTATTTTTGCAACACCCAAACTGATTGCTTTTTTTATCATATCAATTGGTATACCTGTCCCACCATGCAATACAAGTGGCAATAAACCAATTTTTTCTTTTATCATTTCTAATGTTTTAAAATTTAATCCTTTCCAATTTTCTGGATACTTGCCATGAATATTGCCAATTCCTGCTGCTAAAAAGTCTATTCCAAGTTCTGCAATTCTCTTGCATTCATCATGGTCAGCACACTCACCCATCCCTATAACACCATCTTCTTCACCACCTATAGCACCAACTTCTGCTTCAATACTCATATTATTATTATGAGCCATTTTGACTAGCTCTTTTGTTTTTTCAATATTTTCATCAATTTTAAAATGTGAACCATCAAACATTATTGATGAAAATCCTGCATTAATGCAATCAATACAACCTTCATATGTGCCATGGTCAAGGTGTAATGCTACTGGAACATCAATTCCTAAACTTTCATCCATTGCTCTAACCATTGCACTCACTACTTTAAATCCCCCCATATATTTACCAGCACCTTCTGATACTCCAAGTATAATTGGGCTTCTCAAATCTTTTGCAGTGAGTAAAGTAGCTTTAGTCCACTCAAGATTATTAATATTAATGTGTGGCACTGCATAATGAGATTTAATTGCCTCATCTAACATTTTTTTTGCATTTACAATCATATAATTCCTCCATAAATTTTATTTATTGTGAAGCTTAATAATATAAATTTTAGCTAAAAATTTTTTTTAAAATTTTTCTTTATTAATTTTATCTCTTAATTTTTTTTCATAAACAAAATACCCATAAAATGAAAAACTTGGTATACATTTTTCTATAACAAATCTATAGTATTCATCATTTGGTATATTTTCATTATTTAAATACTTAAAAGCACTTTCAACACAGTTATCTATAATTAACTCTACATCACTATTTATATTCCCATTATTTTTTTTGTAATATAAATCTGCAATATTTAAATAAGTAATCGCACAATCAAGTTCATTTATTTTATTAATTCTTAATATGTCAATAGCTCTATTATATAAATCTAATGCTTCATCAAATTCGTTTATATCAACAAGCATAAGCCCCATATTATTGTATAAACCTGCAAATAAAATATCATTTTTATCTAAATACTTTTCATATATTTTTTTTGCTATATCAAAATATTTTTTTCCTTCCATAGCTTTTGAAAAGGCTTTATAAACTGTCCCTATATTGATAAAAATAGTGCCAATACTTACACTATCTTGAATATTTAACTCATATATTAGATTATAAGCCTCATCAGCAATTCTTATAGCATCCTCTTTTCTATTTAATTTCCTAAGTAGCCCCATATATTCATTTTTAAGTTCAAGTTCAGTTTTTTTATTATTTGAAATTATTGCATTTTCAATCCAATATTTTAAAACTCTTTCTGCTTCATCAAATTCTTTTTTATCAAACAATGAATCTATTTTTCTCTTTATCCTTGACAAATCAAAATCAATAAAATTGCTACAACTACTACAAGGTTTAATTATAACATTTTCCATACACTCCCTCCTATACAGCAACTAAAATATTTAGATTTCTTATATAATTATCTTTTATATGATTATTTACTTGATATGCATAAGATTCTAAAAAATTATCTCTTTTCATTATTAATTTATCGATATTTAGTCTGTCTATACAAATATTTGATAACTCATTTAACATATTTTCTATTTCAACAGTGAAAATGTTATCCTTATTTACTGATAATAAATTTATTAAATTATCATAAATCAAATTGCCATATAATAGATTTGGCCAAGATAAAAGCTTTAATGATTTAAATTGCCATTTGTAATAAGGCATATATACTTCATTTATTAAAAAAACAAAATGAATAAAAGAATTTACAAATTTGTTAATTGATAATTTCCCAGCACCAATATCTAATCGTTTTTTTGCTCTCACATAATTATATTGTCCTGATTGAGCCATAATTAATAATTCTCCAGCAATCTTTTTTAATTTTATATCATTTGGCAAATATGTTAATTTTTTCCTTATATTAATTAAAATTTTGCTATCATCCCTAAAAATTTCTCCATTTGTTATTTCAAGTAAATATTCTTCATCAATCGTTAAAAAATCTGTCAATGATAAATTTGCATCTCTTCTACCCAATTTTTCAAATAAAAAATCAGAAATTCTTTTAACACCTTTTCTATTTCCACCAACAGGAGATAGTATTTCCCTTTTAAATCCCTTAAACTCATTTGGTAGATAAGAATATTCTCTTTCAAGTTCAAATTTTGTTTTATCATTAATATAATCAGAAATAAATATAATAAAACCAGCATCAAAGTCATGGTCTCTTGATATATCATCATCATACCCCATACATTCAGAACCAGAACCAATTAAAGCTATTGCTATTTTTGATTCAATTTGGCTAAATTTTTCATGGAGCATTTTTTTCCCATATTCTTCATAAAATTGTCTTGATAAATCTAAACCATTCATTATTATTTT
>CAMIYN010000090.1 GCA_946403075.1 uncultured Lachnospiraceae bacterium
ATCCCCTTAGACTATTTGTATACCATGTTAGTCTTTACAGGTACTTCGCCCCTACATTTTTCAGGTTCGCCCCTACGACTAACACTACTATCTTGCTTCGGGCTCGCAATGATTCGCCCCCACCTTTTTGATTGTTCGCCACTACTACTATCGCTACTATCTTGCTACGGGCTCGCGGTGCTTCGCCCCTACGATTTTTACTTCGCCATTACTTTATAATGTTCGCCACTACAACAAAAATAACGTCCCTGACTGGATTTGAACCAGCGACCTTCCGCTTAGGAGGCGAACGCTCTATCCAACTGAGCTACAGAGACATATTAAAGTCTATATCTTCTTTTAAACTTTCTCCACCTATTATACACCATTTTATTTACATTTGCAAAATATCTTGAAGTGAAAAACAAAAACAAGATTGTAATAGTAATTAAAACTGACAGTATCATAAATAAAGTGAGTATAGGCTTTGAAAAAACTAAATTACCAGAGCTATCTCTATATATCGGCATATCAACATTTATATAATTTGAATTTTGAGAACTATATACATCTTTTACTTCATCAACACTACTACTTAGGTTTAGATATGAAGTTAAAATTTCCTCCTTACTATCATCACCTCTCCCCTGCAAAGAAGTACTCCCCACAAGTTTATTATTTAAATAATAAGAAATACTCCCAATTGAATATGGATCATTTACATCTTCTACACGATAAGATATCTTATATGTCAAATCACTAAAATCAACATCCTTTGGCAATGTGATACAATCCCTATCATTAACTGTTATATGCAAAACTTCCACAATTACTATGTTTTTAATTGTAAAATCATACATACTTGTATTAAATCTTGCATCTACATCTTTTATCATTAAAGATTTATAATTTTCATAATAAAAATTTAAAACATTTTTTGCATCAACAAATCTATCATTAATCTTCTTACAACCAAGAACAACAAAAATGAGTCTCATCCCATCTCTCTCAGTAGCCACTATTAGATTATATCCAGATTGAGATGTATATCCAGTTTTTCCTGCAATTGTGCCTCTATAATAATTTGAATTTCCTCTTATAAGCATACTATTAGTATTTAACATTACATTATTAGAATTATCTGGATTTTTATATCTCCTTATTGGTGCATGCTTATATGAATTAGTAGAACAAATCTGTGTAAATATATCATTTTTCATAGCAAACATCATAAGCTTTCCAAGGTCTCTTGCAGTAGTGTATTGATTGTCGTGATGCAAGCCTGTTGGGTTTTCAAAATGAGTATTTGTCATACCAAGTTCTTTTGCTTTTTCATTCATAAGCATAACAAAATCTCTAATACTTCCTGCCACATATTCAGCAAGAGCATTCGCCGCATCATTTGCAGATGGTAATAAAATTGCATATAGGCAGTCTTTCACTGATAAAGTATCCCCTGCACTTGCACCTATCGTTGTAGCATTTTTCTCAAGATTATTTGTTACAGCATTATATGAAAAAGTTAATATCTCATCTATATTATTTACATTATCAAATACAACAACAGCAGTCATAATTTTTGTAAGAGATGCAGGATATAATTTTTCATCTGATCTCTTTTCATACAATTCAAACCCAGAATTTGCATCAAGCAAAAAACCTGCCCTGCCATTTATTTCTCCACCATATTTTACCCATATATCACTATCACTTGCTGCATAACATATGATTTTATTAATAAAAAGAGTAAAAAACAAAAATATACAAATAAATCTTACAAATACATTATTCAATTTCTTCTGTCTCTTCCACTTCTTCACTTTCATTATCAAAAATCCTAAATCCTACCATAAATTTTTCTCTCCACCAATCATCCAAATCCCTATGCACTACTCTTCCATTAGATGATGATGCATCAACAACAGTTTGATTATCAGCAACTATACCCATATGACCATTTACCACTATTAAATCTCCCACAGATAGGTCATCAAACTTTTCGATTCTCTCAAATTGATTGGAAAATCTCCAATTATATGTAGTCATATATGAAACATTTACTCCTACTTGATTTAGACACCAGTAAACAAAGCCAGAACAATCAAATTTATTTGGTCCACGACTTCCCCACACATATTTAGAACCCAATTTTAATAATGCAACTTTCAATAAATCATCTACATTTCCAACATTTTTATTCTCTTTAATTGCATTTCTTATATCTTTTGTTTTCATTATAAACTGTGAAGGCATCTCAAGTTTTTTATTCGCACGAACAGGATTTTCACTATCAAGCACCATTTGTGTAGTACCATCCACCAAACCAGTGATTGGAAGATTGTTATTTTTTTGGAAAATTGCAATAGCTTGTGCAGTGTATTCTCCATAATTACTTGTGATTAATTTTGCATCAAGATAATTTAATTCAACAAGTCTCTCTTGAATTTTTCTTATCCTTGCATTTCTATCTCCTAAATATATCAAATAAGGCCTTGCATATTTAGAATCAATTGAGAATTTTGTAGATGGATTAATTAACCCACTCGCTTCTTGTGAATTTAATCTTTGATAGGTTTTTACTGCTTCTCTAAAATCATTATTATATATCCCATCACATTCTTTTAAATAATATCCAAGTTCTCTAAGTCTCTCTTGATATTTTTTTATAATATAACTCTGTGAATCTTTATCAATAGTATATGCAACTACTTTTTCACTATATAGCAAATTGATAGTTTCCAAATCAACTATACCTGAGTCTTTTAGCGAATTACTATTCTGCAATGCCTTTACTGCCATTTCTGTTCTTTCACCAAAATATCCATTTATATCATCTTCTTCAAGCAAATAACTAAGTTCATACAATCTCTGCTGTATTACTTCTATATCATTTCCGTTAAAACCTCTTCTTGTTTCATAACTTGGTGCATTTTTGCTCATGAGAAGTGAATAAACTTCTGGGCTACATATTCCATCTTCTTCTACATTTATCTGCCTTTGGAATTTCCTTATCGCCTCATCAGTAGAATCTCCATAATAAGTAGTCGGTTTATCCTCTTCCATAAATCCAAGTAGCATAAGTTTTTGTTGTATCCCTGTGACTATTTGATGATTTACACCTTTTTCAAGCTTTGTAGGAATCAACGATTTTAAATCATATTTTTCTATACTATCTAAATCTAAAACTGCCGTCATACTTATATTCATAAGAGGCATATTAATACTCGTATCTTCATAATTATAATATCTAAAATCTTTACAACCAAAAAGTGTAATTATAAAATTTAACATTAAAATTGTTATCATTATTTTTTTCATAATAATTAATTATATAATATTTTAAATGCAAATTCAATTTAGAAACTATGATAATTTTGTGTTTAATATTATATAAGGAAACCTTCCCTATAACAACGATATTGATACAAGAGAAATCCCGCAAATATAAAGCATTTTAGCATTTTTACTCATTCTAAGCATTAAAAAAGACGGCTGTGATGCCGTCTTTAGTCGTTTAATCGTTTCACATTATTCACTAATACAATTCAATCCATTCTCCTTCTGCATT
>CAMIYN010000091.1 GCA_946403075.1 uncultured Lachnospiraceae bacterium
TTTTCTTTTAAATTAATTCTTTTTTGTGTATTTAATTCTACTTGTTTCTTTTCTAAATCCTCCCTTGCTACTTCATATTTTAATAATAATGTATTATATTTCTTTCTTGTTTTTAAATGCTCATATAAATTTTTAAATAATTTATTCATCTCATTCTCTCCTTTAATCTAAACAAAAATTCATCTTTCTTATCCTTAAATACATATCTATTACACCAACTACATAATGCTTTTTCTTTGTCATAAGGAATAAATACTTTGTGTCCACATTGGCAAGTATATTTATGATTATCAATTTCATCTATATATTTTTGCATATCTTTATTAGACATAAAATTATTTATCTTTCCCATAAACACCTCCTATAACCCTGTTTATTTCAATTCTAACAAGTTTTTTGAGAGAATTAATATATTTATATTATTTTATATTAATTCCCTCGTTATTGCTTGTTTATTTAATGAAAATTGCACTCATGCATATCATATTCTTCTTCTTTTGATATAGGTTTATAATTTTCTACTATATCTTGTTCCATATCTCTTATTCTATCTTCTAATTCACTCACCTCATCATCTAAATCTATTATCTTATTTAATAAATCTTCTATTGTTACTATATCTGCATTTTTAAATATTCTTAATATTTGTTTGCTTTCTCCTCTTATATCTACTTTAATCATATCCATACTATTCACTCTCCAATTCTTTATAATTATATTTCTTCTAATTCTTCTATAATTTTCTTTATTTTTGATTTTGTTAATTTGAATTGATTATCCCAATTTTTTTCGACTGTCTTGCAACAACCTAATAAATAACTTGCTACTTCTATTACAACTATTAAAACAAATTTATCAGGTTCACTAAATGGATTAAACTTTGACATATATTCTGTTCCAAATTGAAAGTTTAGTTCTTCTATAATTTCATCTAAATCTTCAAAATATTTCTTAATCCATTCTTTACTTTCATAAGTTGAATAGAATATTACACCATCTGCATTTTCTCCTTCATATAATGTATATGCTAAATCACACCCATAACATTCTAATCCTTCATAGTCATTAAGTTTATCTTTTAATGCTTCTATAACATAATCTTTAATACTATTACCCTCTAAATATTTCATATTATTCACTCTCCACATAATCTTTTAATTTTTCTGCTATAAAGTTTAATACTTCTCTTATTGTTTCTTTATCATTTTTTTCTAAATCAATTTCTTTTAACATATCTACTAAATTTAATAAATCAAATTTTTCTTTCATATTATTCACCTCTCTCTTTCAATGCTCTATATTCTTTTTCTATTCTATTATTATATGCAGGTGTTTTATTGCCACCTAGGTATTCTAATATTTCCCATAACCTCATAAATAATTGAGTAGTATCATTACTTTTTTCGTCTGCTTCTAATAATAATTCTCTTAATAATTTAATATCTTTCTTTTCCATATTATTCACTCTCCTCTAAATATTTCTTTAAGTTTTCTTCATTGTCAATTATTTGGTCATTGCTTGAGCCTAAGTCTTTAACTATCTCAGGCATATGTTCTTTTCCATAACACCAAGTTTGGTACATATCGTAATCATAATATACATTAAAGCAATAAGCATTGTGTCCGTGATTACATACCATACATTCAAACCCTTCTTCTCTTCCATAATATTGTGCTATGTATAATTTATTTTCACTAAAATTTGTTTCCTTAATAATGTACCAATTATATTTCTTCATATTATTCACTCTCCTTTACTAATACTATACTTGAATTTTTTGTATCACCATAGTTGTCTAATTCTTCTACCCTATTACTTGCTAATATTAAGTAAGCAATAAATAATAGATAAATAAATCCGATAATCAACCCTGTTTTAACCCATCCTTTTAATTTTAATTTTCGTTTCAATGATTTCATAATATTCACTCCTTTATCTCTTTCATTGTAATTTAATTATATATCATTTTTTTAATTTTGTAAAGGGTTTTTTTACAAATTTTATATATTTTTTTCATTTTTTATAAAAAAAGACACCCTTTCGAGTGCCATAGTAGAGTGAATATATTGTCTTTTATGAGAACAATTTAAGTGTGACTCTTGTTCCCATCTACATATTAACATATATACATAATTTAGTCAAATTACTCTTTTATCCATACTTGTCCTAAATCAACTAATACATAACCGTCTTTTTTATCTAATACTTTAAATTGTTTAAATTCTTCTTTCTTTTTAGGGTACACTTTAGTCCATTCTTCATTAGAAGCAACCCATTGATTATCTGCTATCTTATACCAAGTATAGTCATCATTATCTTTTCTATATGTTTCATAGTAGTTATAAAAGCCTTCTTTTGCTTTTCCTATTACTTCGGCATTTGTATTTGGTTCTACTCTTACTCTTAAATTATCTACTATTACTTCTATTTGGTCTTTATATTCATCGCGTTCTACATTAGGAGTTATTTCTTTCTTTACAGGTTCTTCTTTCTTTCTTAATCTAAATGCGTGTAATGTTCCTATTCCCTCACATTGCATTACTTGACTAGGGTTTGGATTTTGACTGAAATAATAGTTACAACAACCTGGTTCATCCCAGTGGTCATATATTGCTATATGTCCTGCACTTGAATTATCCCATATGCATATATCTCCAGGTATCATTGTATGTATATCTATTTCATAAAAGTAAGTTTCTAAATCATTTCTTTTTGGTTGAATTAATAAGTTCTTTGCAACTCCACAACCACTTAACACCCAACTTGGTAGTCCTAGTGCTTCAGTACAATACTTTTGTGCCAAGTCCCAACATTGACATCCATAAGCACCATCTACATCAATATATTGTCCATTATATTTATCTCTAAATTCTTGATAAGTCATTTTATCCCACCTCCTTATCTTCTTCATCTTTATTTTCTTTTTTGTTGAAATAGTAAGTAAAAACCATTGCTACATAAATCAAAAAGTCTTTTGCTTCTATTTCACTTGCAACAAACCCCCATACTAATGCTCCTGTTAATGCCAAAGTTATAATGCTTTTTAAATCAATTAATTTCTTTATTTCTTTCATAGTTTCCTCCTATTTGTATCCTATTACTTTATATATATATACATTATCAGTTGTATCAACGACTATTGTCGAACCATAAGCATAAAATCTTCTTGCTGTTACATATTCTAATTCATTATTATTATTTAGTTTATAAAATGCTCCAAACACACCAGAAGCATCGTTTACTGTTCCATCTAACCAAAAGTATGATAAATCTATATTACCACCTGTATAATAATCTGTATCTATGTAACATATATGTCCTCTTGAATATACTATTGCTAT
>CAMIYN010000092.1 GCA_946403075.1 uncultured Lachnospiraceae bacterium
ATTAGTCCAACATTTTTTGATATAGACTTCAAATCTTTTGTATATATATCTTTTGATTTATCTTTCTTTTTGATGACTATATATCTATTTTCGATTTCTCCTGCATATTCAATATTTTCTATTTCATCACCATACATATCTACAAATTTATCTCGTATTTCTTTTGTAATAGTATAATTTTCATCTACTAGTATATTTAATACTGTTTTATTTAGACAATCAAAAATAATTTTATGTCCTCTATAAATTGCTTCTATTATATGATTTTTGTATTCATCTTTTACTTCATAAAATGCTTCTGGAAAAACTACTTCCATATTTTTATTTATTAGATTTATTCCATCACTTGATGAATAATTAATGCGGTAATAATCAACACCCTCAATACTCACAAGCCAATTCTCATATTTTTCATTATTTTCTATGATTTTATTATCTTGATAATTATCTATTTTTTTTAGAAAATCAAAATTTGAATCATATATTAATAAACCAGGAAACAAGCCTTTATCATTGTATGATGAAAATATATAATGTTCATAAAAATATCTAAAAGCTGTGACATTTTCAATTACTTTTTTTGTATTATCAATTATATTGAATATTACAAATGAATTGCCCAAATTAAAAATATAATTTTTAGAGTCAAAATAAATTTCATATGCATAATGAGTCTCAAAATAAATTTGTTGATACTTTCCATCCAAATCGTATAATTTATAATTATAATTATTTTTATCTTCTATTCTAGTAGATTTACAGAGAGCCACCACATCACTATTATTAGGTTCCTTGACTTCATAAAACTTCTCAGATTTACTTATATCATAAGTCATTACTTTTTTTAAATCATTATTTAACACAGTTATCTCATTTCCGATTCTATCAGTGATATAGTTAAAACTATTTACATTTTTGGCATATGAGTTAGATTTAATTACTACAAAAAAAACAACAACAAACAATAAAAATGAAATTTTTTTTATAGTTTTAAACATAATCACACTACAGGCAAATAATTAAAATTGCCACTTACCTCCGTTGATTTCATTACATTTATAAAAGCATCCTTGTCTACCGACCTTATTAAGTGTAATATAAATTTTAACTCTGGTTCTGTTACAATTAAATACAACAAATATTTTTCTCTATGACTATAACACCCTATTCCTTTAAACTTTGTTACTGTGTGTTCAGAGTTCTCAATTACTGCTCTTGAAA
This sequence comes from uncultured Lachnospiraceae bacterium, assembly GCA_946403075.1. Classification (GTDB taxonomy): domain Bacteria; phylum Bacillota; class Clostridia; order Lachnospirales; family Lachnospiraceae; genus UBA3633. Next base: position 1,222 of record CAMIYN010000092.1, read on the forward strand.
TTTCATCAGGATTTTCTGTTATTATAACAAGTGTTCTCTTTTCAAAATGTCTATACAAATAATTAATCATTTGAGTTGTCACAAATTGAAAAATTATAGAATAAAATGCTTGATTAAAACCATATAATCTAGCTTGAACAGTTATTAATGCAATATTAAAAACCAAAATATAATTAAATATTGGTTTGTGATATTTTTTTGCAACAGCAACAGATATAAAATCAGTTCCGCCAGAGCCAAGTCCCATTTTTAAAATTATCCCGAGTGAAAAGCCATTTAAGACACCAGCAAAAACTGCTGAAACTATAAAATCCCCTGTCACTTTTGTAGTCGGTATAAAATCTGCCACAAAAGTTAGCGAAAATAAGATTATAAAAGAAATAATTGTAAATTTTTTACCAACATAAATCCACGCAATAAGAGCAGGTATTATATTAAAAGCAATACTTATTAGAGTGAGAGGTAAATCAATTTTATAAAAATCCAGTAAAATCCGTTGAACAAATATTGATAACCCCATTATCCCACTGCCAATTAGATTTGCACTATATACTAAAGTTTTTAAATTTATCGCATATACTAAAATCGCAACTATAACAAAAAAAATTTTTTTTATAATTTTATTATTTGTCAAAAACTTTAAGTAACTATTCATATAAAATATCCTTTTATTTTTAAACAATAACTTTTAAAACAATTTTTATTAATTTAAGAAAGCCACTAAAAAGCAATCAATTTATCTAAAGTCTCTTATTAGACATTCATTATTCAATTCTTTTTAAAAATTCCCTTAATAAAAAAAGCAGGTGAGGGGAGTCGAACCCCCCTATCAAGCTTGGGAAGCTTGCATTCTACCGATGAACTACACCTGCATAAATTTATCCAATAATAACTTCTTCTGTGTCAGTTTTTACATCTACAGCTGTTTCATTGTATGCAAAACTTTGACCAAGCACAGCTGAGTAAAGCCTAAGTGATACACCATATCCACAAACATCTCTGTTTGCATCAAATAAACCAAACCAATAAAAAAACTTTCCAGCAAAAGGAGTTGCATCAGGTATGTCATGAAAAAACTTTATAAAATAATCTCCACTACTTTTATCAAGATTACCTACTTCATCTCTTGCATCAATTTTAACCATAAATTCATCTGGCATAATTTGCTGATATTTTACAATTTTTGCATTGACATATCTGTTTTTTGAAATCACATCTTCAAGTCTTTTTACATCTTTAAATTCCATAGTGCCAGATACACCATTCCAAGTTGCTGCAAATGAAGCATTTGCCATTAAACAAATTATGCAAAAAGATAAAATTATTTTTTTCATAATCACACCTCCATTATGAAATTATAACACTTTTAAAAAAAAATTGCATTATTTTTTTTATAAAAATTTGTTTATTTGTCATATTGTCTTGTTCTCTCGTAGGGGCAACCTGCCTAATAGTAGGGGCGAAGCAGTGTGAGCCCTTTTTCATATCTAAATATTGTTCTGTTATCTCGTAGAGGCAACCTGACTAATTGTAGGGGCGAAGCACCGCGAGCCCTTTTTTTAAAATATTGATTAATGAATTTTTTAAAAAAGAGGGCAATTTAAAGTGAGATATTTTATGAGAAAGTTTTTTGTTTTGTAATAGTTTTTAACATTGTTGAGTAGACACTAATTAACAAAAAACCAGATGTTTACACATCTGGCATGCCCGAAGGCTAAATATAAATAGTTGCCTATAAAGGCTAAGTAGACATATTGTATATTAAATTTAACAATTTGTCAACTTTTTTTTACAATGATCTTATTGCTAAAATAGGTGCATATGTCATATTGCCACTAATTTAATAAACTTCTTTAAAAATCACTATAACTAAAACATAAATTGTGTTATTTTATTTTCTATTTTTTTTAATGTGTCTCTTGACAATCTGATTCCATATAAAAAATCTCCATCATATTTAGGTTTCATTATTCTTATTTTGCTCACTACTCTCAACTGTCCCACAAGAAGAATACTACCTTTTTTCATA
>CAMIYN010000093.1 GCA_946403075.1 uncultured Lachnospiraceae bacterium
GTCTTAAATCCCCCTTTAATAGTTCTATGAAATATTGACTTTATACCGGGTGTATATGTAGGGCGAACCTGAAAAATGTAGGGGTCGTAGGGGCGAACCAGTGGGAGCCCTAAGCGAGCCCGTAGCAAGAAAGTAGATAAAGTCGTAGGGACAAACCTGAAAAATGTAGGGGCGAAGCAGTGTGAGCCCTTTCTACATTTACAAAAAAAATAAAAAATTAATTTTATAAATTGTATATCATAAAAGGTTCCATAAATTTAATACTACAAAAAATTTAACTATTTTCATAACTTGGGGGGCAAATAATCCTGTTAACTATTTACAGTATAAATTTACATCATTTGTTAAAAATGTAATAAAAAATGCCCTTAGAGGGCATTTAATTTATAAATTTATAATAATTTTAAAAATTCATTTTTACTCATATTTAAAACTTTTAAAACTGTATCGAAATAAATATATTTATGTTTAAATAAATTTTATACTAATATTATTATTAATTTCAATTTATAAGAATTTAGTTTAATATTTAACCCACATACAAGGTCTAACTCCAATATATATACTATCTGCTATTTCCCCTTCTATATTTATAATTCCAAATGGATTTACAACTGCTACTTTATTTTGCTCGTTACCAATACTTCTTAACCAATAATAATTATATTCTTTCGCCCACCAAGTATTATCTGTCAACTTATAATCTCGCATAACTTTTAACCTATTTCTTCCTGATTTGCTATACTTTGTATTTTTTCCTTCTTTTGAAAAATATGTACCATATGTTGCAGCAAGTTTGATACCATTTACATTATCAGAACTATTATTAAAATATTTATTAGACTCTTCTATGTTAAGTAAAAATATGTAATCTCTTGTATTATTTCCCGCAATTGTTAACATATTAGCATCATCATTATTTAATACTTCTGTTTCAATAATTTTTTCTTTTTCATCTCTGTCAAATGTTAATTCATAAAAAGTTTTATTTAGCCATTCTCTTATACTGCTTTTTTCCCAAGTTGTAGAAACATTTTCTTTATTAAACATTTCACTATCTATTATATATTTACTCATAAGAAGCAATTTTTTATTTTCTACATCATTTTCAAGGATTATCCATTCTATCGGTTCAATTTTTTCATCTGTCTTACTATTTTTTGGATATTTACCAAAATTCAAAGATTCTATATCATCAACAAAAGTGTTTTCGCTATAATCGCTAATTGTTTTTATTGATGATATATCAATATTATTCTTAACATTACAAGAAAAAAGAGTTGTGCACATTAAAATAAGTAAAATTGTTTTAATTTTATTATTCATTACAAATTAGAATTAACTCCTTCATTATTTTTATTTTTTTCATTGTCAATTTTTTTATATGGAACTAATTTGGTATCAAAAGGTGCTTTAAGAAATGGATTATTTCTGTATCCACTTATAAGTTCTTGATAATCTTCATATCTATCAGTTTCATTGCTCCAGTTACTATAACCTTGTAAATAACTATCATTATATTCTTCCCAAGAATCAAATGTGTCCTGAATAACACTTGCTGTTTTATATGACAAATCCATGGCAGTCTCAAAATCTATATATCCAGCCAAATAATACAAATACAGATTTGACATTGCGCGAGATAAATCCCATGCAGACTTATTTATTTTGCCATTTTTAACTAAATCTTCATATACTGACATAGCAGAATCTATACTATTTACACCCCATTGTTTTTCTAAACTTACCCACAATCCCATTTGAACAAAATTAGGTTGTACAACTTTATCACCTATTTCTTCATATGCTTTTATATATTGAGATGGATAAATCATAGATTTTGATTTTTTATAAATAGCAAATGCCGCTTCATAAAAATATAATGTGTTCATATCCATTCCAGCAAGTGGCTCTTGATACTCTACCTCTTCATCTAATGTATTGTTGTAAGTTATAAAATCAAGAGTAGTTCCTCTAACATTGTCAATGATGTGTAATTCTTTAATTTCATGAGTTGCCTTTTCTAATTTTTGTAGTTTTGCAAATTTAAATGAATCAAGTGCCTTTTCTGAATATGATATAGGAATTATCTCATCTTTTGTACTATGAATTATCATGACATCTCTATTAAGATTTGGTAGTTTATCGTATATAGTCATATCAAGTGTCCAAATAGGATTTAATAATATAAGCCCTTTAATTTCTGATTCTTTTGCTATAGCCACGTTTGTTGATATGATACCACCTTGTCCTTCACCAAACAAAAATATATTATTTTTGTCTATATTCTCTATATTTTTTATATAGTCAATGACTATTTCCAAATCACTTACGCCACTCTCAAGCGACATAGTCTTTGTACTGCCACTGCTCTTATTATCTTCACTGCCACCTACAAAATCAAATACAAATGAGGCTATGTTGTAATCTGCTATTTTTTCTGCATATACTTCTATACTTTCATAACTTTTATTTGCATCATTTGAAAATATAACAATTTTTGATTTATCATCTTTTGTGGGCAAATATAATTTTCCAGAAATTTTCTTGTCATTACTATTTATTGATATATTTTCAATTACATACGAACCATTTAAACCTTTTACAATTTTTTTGTTATTCATATTGCAACTAAAAATGCACATTATACTAAATAAAGCGACAATATAAATAAGAATATTTTTTATAAATCTTTTCATATGCCCTCCATTACCAAGATTATAACTTATATTTAATTATACTAAACTGTTTATAAATTATCAACTATGGCAATCGCAACAAAGCCCATAAAAAATAATAAATTTAAAAATAAAACGAATTTTTTTGACAGCAAAATTTAAATTATAATTTTAAAAAAGTCTCTAAGCATTTTGTAATTTATCTAAAGTTTCCTATAAAACTCTCATTGTTCAAATTTTTTCATAATAAAATTTTCAAAATGCTACTATTAAGTATTATTATGATTTAAAAAATTTATATTGTTAAAGATTGCCATGTTTTAAGTCAGCAATTTTAAAAATTAAATATGATATTTATATATTTAAATTCCAAAATTTGTATTTTTTTCATAAGTATATTAAATGGGTACTGAGTACTATATACTATGTTAGTTTTTATAGATACTTCACACCTACTGACAACACTACTATCTTGCTGCGGGCTCCCAATGGTGTACAGTATGGTAACATAGTATACAATTAGTCTAAGCACAT
>CAMIYN010000094.1 GCA_946403075.1 uncultured Lachnospiraceae bacterium
GATTATAAAATTAAATTTAATAATGTAAAAACTGATATAGTTAGTATGAATACAATATATAGGTATTATGAAAAGTATACAATCCCAAAACCTACAAATAGTGATTTGTTAGAATTCGTTGGCTGGTATGAAGATTATGAATTAACTAAACCTATAAGTAAAGTAATAGTGAGAGATACAAATATAAAAGAAGTAAATGTGTATGCAAAATATAAACAGATAAGATATGAGCTTGATTTAAAAAATGTTTTGGAAGAAGAAATAGGGGATTATGATTTAGTCAAAGATTATAATAAAAAAGTAATTTTACCAAAGATAGAAAATAGAAAGCATGCAGAATTTGTAGGTTGGTATCTTGATAGTGAATGGACTAAAAAAGTAGATAGTGTAGAAGGTAAAGATGGAATTGATAAATTAACCGTTTATGCAAAATGGGATTATTCATATACTCTAAAATTTGAGGGAGTAAAATATCATAAAGATAATATAGGAAAAGTTGACAATGTAGAAGTTAAAAATAAAAATGTATATACACTCCCATATCTTGCAACAGTAGATAAAATGAAGTTTTTTGGATGGTATCTTGACTCTGAGTATAAAAAAGAAGTTATAGAAATAAAAGATATAGAAGATGGTGTAGAAGAAGTAGTTGTTTATGCAAAATATGCTCCATTTTGGCTTAAAGTTAATTATAACAATCTAAAAGATAATGAAAAGGAGCTAGAGAATACATTTGAAAATTATCCAAATAAACTTGGAGCAATTATAGAAGCACCAACTTTTAGTAATGATAATGACTATGAGAAAATTTTTGAAGGCTGGTATTTTGATAAAGATTTTAAAGAAGAGTTACCAAAAGTTATGGATAGAGACATAACAGAATTTGAAGATACATCAGGGAAGTGGTATGTGGATAAAAATACACAATATGTGCCATATACATTTGATGATAATGTAGTAGAACTATATGCAAAAATAAAAACAGTTAAAAAAGTATGGACTACAAAATTTAAAACAGATGACAAAGTAAGTATAAAGACTACATACAAGCTTTCTAATAATAGGAGTTTTGATGACACAATAAAACTTCCAAGTGAAAATGATATTTCATTCAAAAATGGTAATTATAAACTTATAGGATTTAAAGTTAAAGATGAAAATTTGGAAAGAAGTGAAAAAATAGGAGATACAATACAGATAAGTGGTAATGCAATAATAGAAGTTTTATATGAACCAATATATGTAGTAAGTATTAATCTAGATGGTGGAAAACTTGATAACATAACAAAGACAAGTATATATGTAGATGCAGGAAGTACTTTACACAAAAGTTTAGGAATACCTACAAAGACTAATTATATTTTCGTAGATTGGATTGATACAAAAACAAACAAGATTGTAGGAGTGTTTGATAAAATAAATAGTAATTTATCTATCAAAGCAAAATGGAGAGAGATAAAAGTATATGAAATTAAATATAATTTAAATGGCGGCGAATTTGATATGGACTATAAGAGTTTTATCCCATATCAATATAAGTCTGGCTTTTCACTAAAAACAGAACTCCCAATAAATGGTATTAGTGTGCAAATGATAAAAAAGAATGGGCATACATTTGAAGGATGGTATTTTGACAAAGATTTTACAAATGGGCCACATAAGTATCTAACAGATGATAATTATAATGGGGAAACTGTATATGCAAAATGGAAACTAAATACAAATATAAGTGTGAAAACAAGTAGTAGTTTTAAAAAATCAGTCGTATTAGATTCTCAAACATTATTTAATAAGATAGGCTTAGATAAGAGTAAGATTACATCCCTTAGTTTTGTGAGAGATAATAAAACCTATACAGGGAATGTTAAAAATATAACTGATGGTATAAAGGCATATGTAAATAAAACTGATGTTGTAGTAAGGATAGATGAAGATATAAATGTAGAATTCCCTTCAAATTCAAAAAGTTATTTCAACACTATGACAGCATTAAAAACTTTAAATGGATTAAATATTATAGATTATTCAAAAGTAAACAATATGACAGATATGTTTAGAGCTATAGGAAGTGTAAAGGAGATTGATTTAACAGGCATTGATACGAGTAATGTTAAAATATTTACAGGCTTATTTAATATGAACCCAAGTCTTGAAAGAATAATAGGGCTTGAATACTTAGACACAAAAAATGCAACTGATATGGATTGGTTATTTTATGGAAATAGGTCTCTTAAAACATTAGATTTGCATAATTGGAATTTTAATAAAGTATCTGATTTTAATTATTTTGCAATGAGTTGTAATAATCTTGAAACAATTTATTTAAATAAAAATGTAAGTAAAAATATAATTAATAAAATAAAATTTGACATAACGAGTGGAACGAAAATTGTGCAAATTGCTGATGATCAAGAAATAAATAAAAATAGCAACCAATATATAAAAGATATAAAGATGTCTGCTGACTCATCAAGTGTAGTTGCCATAAATAAATTAAAAAATGCTGGATATACTGTGATAAATAAAAACCTAAATGAAGGAACAAGTGGAAAATATATTTATATAGGATATAAGACAACAACAAATGTAGATGATGCAATAACTGCGATAGGTGAAAGATGGTTTAATGCAAATAATAGAAATCCAAATAGTTATATAGGAAGTTATCATAGATATAGTTTTACTGCATTGACAGATTTAGAAAATAAGCATTTATCAACTAATGAAGGTGCGAATAATGGTAGTAAGTGGGTATACTTATACACTACAAAAGATAAATCAGCAGGGAATGCGATTACTAATATTGATATTATTTTTAATGAAAGTGAATTAACAAAGAGTAGTATATCTGATAATGGAAAATATGAAGTAGTAGTAAACTCAAATGACAATAGTGTGGCAAACTTTAATAGAGGAAATAGTGGCAAAAAAGTTTACATAAGATATTCAAAATAAACAAGACAGAGAG
>CAMIYN010000095.1 GCA_946403075.1 uncultured Lachnospiraceae bacterium
ACTTTGTTTATATTTGTTGATGGGGGTCAAATGTGGTAAAATTTGTAAAGTAGCCCTTTTCACCACCTTTATTTTTGGTCAAAATGGTCTTTTGAAGTTAATAGGGATTGGATAATTTGTTATATTGTCAAAGGAAGATGGACAATCCTTTTTGATTTTTGGAAGTAATATTTCAAATGAATAGTTTTGGCTATAACTGATGTATTATCTTTGTTTTTTGATATAACACGTGCTTATTAATTTAATTGAGTATGAGTTAATCCAAGCATTATGCAGTCTTATTTTCATCTAATGACTATATTTCCATCAAGATAAGTAGTTTTATATTTGAAAAATTACTATTAACTAACCATTTCAAGTGTAAAATTTGATGTGAATTTCAGTCATTTTTTCGTTGATGTGATTAATAATTCCACATCAGGTTCAGGGTCATAATTCCTGATTCTTTTCCAAAATCCCATATTTTTATAAGCAATAATAATATTGTTCTTTTTGTCTATTTCGTGTTCTAATTTATGCAATGCATTGTGTAACTCTTCTCTTTTTTCTATACATTGATTTAGGGATTTTTGAAGGTTTTTATTATCAGATTTTAATTCTTGAATTTCTTGGAATTGTTCATTGAAATTCTTTTCTAATTCTTTGAAACTTCTTTGAATGTTATTTAATTGTTCGTTCAATGATTCAATCTCTTTGATATTCTCTTGTTGTTCCATTATATCATCATAATCTATCTTGTTAATGACAATAACAGAATCACCATCTTTAAATGGTGCATTAGAACCAAGATTGATGGTTTTAAATATACTTTCTTTTTTCGTTCCATTTTTTGTTTTATACTTCTTAACATACTGTTTGACTTTGGCAATCATAAATTCTAAATTACTCATAGTATTAATTAAATTGTAACCAGTATATTAAATGATTGGTTATGATTAAAAGATTAATACATCTTTTTTTAATTCAATGAATATTCTTTGAATAGGTTATGTTATTTGTATCATCTATTATAAGTGGGCTAACTGTATCATTGGTCTTGTCTTTGTCCTATCTCTTATTCACTATCCATATTTAATTAGATTGATTTGTTGTGTGGTCAGTTATCTTTTATTCATTCATCATCTGTTGTGATGAATGCTACATCAGATGTAGTCCACACTATACACCATCAGCACATCAGATGTATCTGCTGGTGCATCAGCACCACATAAGATGAACAAGACAACACTATATGAACCATAGCTGTAATGGCATCAGTTAGCCCATCTTGTCATCATATATCAATTAGATTAAATAAACAACAAAGAAAACAATAAAGCAATCTAATAAGTAATCATTTAAACAAGCCTTGCTTTAATTAAAATGCATCATTATCTATTAGAAATTTATAGTCAATCATTCTTTGAAAAAATCTTGAAAAATTCGGTCAGACTTTCCGAAGATTCGGAATTGCTAAAAAAATGATTGTCATACAGATTTTTTCAGATTTTAAGGGGGGTTTAAATCTCTGAAATAATAGATGTTAATATGTTAATATTAAATTTAGTGTGGTGTTTTTAATATGGGATTTTTTAGTAGAAAAACAAAAGGTGTTTGTCCTGAATGTCATTCAGTAATTGAAGATGTGAACGATAATTTTTGCACTAATTGTGGTTGGAAAATATCAAAAATCCAAGCAATTAAGACAAAAAATGATTTAGAAAGAAATAAGAAAGAAAATACAAATAATATATCTCGTAAAGAAGCCGAAGAGAAAGCAGAAGAGTTAAAAAAGAAAATACATAGTAAAAGATTTGTTAATATTCCTAATGGTGGAACGGAGACCAATAGAAAAATTAATGAAAAAATAGAAGATAAAATCAGTCAAGCCATTGATGATTCAATTACTTTAGAATATGGTACTGATGAAGAGAAAGCAGAAGCAAATAAAAGAGTACAACAGAGAAAACTTGAAATACAAGAATATGAGAGATTTGAAAAAAGATACGAAAAGGCAAGGATAATGAATGATGAGAATTCTCTTGTAATTTATAGAGAAATTATTAACGAATCAGATGGTTATACTAAAATGGTTTCTCGTTGTTATGATGGCTTAATTAGGACTAATGAGTATATAAGACATTATGATGATGCTATTCAAATATCAAAGGAAAATATTGAATTGAGAAAACAAAATGGTTTAGATATTAGTTTTGCATTGAAAGACTTAGAAAGAATAGAAAGAAATGCTTTATTACATAAATGTGTTGAAAATAACAATAAAGGGCAGGATTTAGAAGCCAATGGTCATTGATGATGCTATAATCTGTTATAAAGAGAATGTAAGATTAAATACTGATACACCATTCCCATATGATAGATTAGCATCACTTTATCACTATAAAAGAGAGTTTGAAAATGAAAGAGATATCCTAAAAACATACATTAATATGTTAAATGAAGATTCAAGAGTTGGAGACCAATATAAAATGGATTTTGTTAAAAGATTGGAAAATGTCGAATCTTATTTGGATACTGGAAAATGGAAGTATGATTGTCTCCCATCTGACCCAAAAATATTTTATTATGACATTAAAGAAGCCAAAACCCTTTTAAATAGTGATGAAAGAGAAAAAGGAATATCAATGTTAGAAGATATTATGGAAAAAGGCACATACAATAATACTGTCTATAATACTCTTTTTCAGACCTATAAAAAAGACAAAAAGTTTGATGATGCTATTAGAGTATGCAATAAAGCAATTGAAGTTTTAGGGTTTTTCAGTAACGATAGGAAAAACAGATGGAACATTAATCTTGAAAAGGTAACTGCACAGAAAGAAAGATATCTAAAAAAGGCATCAAAATCAAAATAATTTTTATGATAAATTCGGATCTCTGGAAACTTTCAC
>CAMIYN010000096.1 GCA_946403075.1 uncultured Lachnospiraceae bacterium
TTATATTTTTACTTCTGATTTTAGAATAACTAATGTGCTTGATAGAGATTTAAATAATTTAAAGAGTTTATTATTAGATTATAGTGATGTAAAGAGTTATTCATTTAATAATCAAAATATTTATGTCTTTTATAATGAAAATAATGATTTTGTAGATATATATAATGATGACCTTTCAAAGAATATTAATGGTGTAAAGATTTTTAATACAGATATATTGAAAGATGGAGTATTAGTTTTGTCAAGAGATATGGATATTAATAAAAATTATACTCTTGAAGTATATAATTTTAGTTTGGAAAATTTGTATGATACAAGTGGCGAAAAGAAGATTATTAGAAAGGCAAGAGAACTTATAAAAATTAATAGATATGGACTAAATTTTTATTATAAAAAAGCAATAACTACAAGTAATGATTCAGAGCTTTTTGATAGTAGATTAAATAAGATTTTTGATGGTTTCTCAACTGCTGATTTTGATAGTTTCAATGATAAAATTATAATTTATTTTTATAAAACAAATTTGATTAGTGTAGTATATGATAATTTTTCACTATTTAAGCAATATGAAAATGCAACTTTACTTGAAAAAATAAAAATAGATGTCCTGAGTAGACAACACTTCGTTATAGGGACAGAATATATTGATTTTAGTATTTTGTGTAGTAATGATAGATATAGTATATTAGATGAAAATTTAAATGTAATAGTTTCTGATTTAATAGATGCAAATGATTTCAAAGAAAAATATTTTAAATTTAGAAAAAATGATATGGTGGGATTTATGGATTATAGTGGGAATGTTTTATTTGAGATGAAATATTAATTGCAATAAAAAAACATTGTTATAACAATGTTTTTTAGTCGGGGTGACAGGACTCGAACTTGCGACCCCTTGGTCCCAAACCAAGTGCTCTAGCCAAACTGAGCTACACCCCGAAATCTTATAAATACTAACATATAAAAAATAAAAAGTCAATAAAATATGAGAGGTTTTTATGATTAAAAAAAGTATTTTTAGCTTACTACTGATATCATTAATAACTTTTTTGTTTGTGAGCTTTGCAAAATATTATAAAATAAATTTTGATGATATAAATACGAAAAATGAAAATGCTGAATATCTATTTGGTCAAGCATCTGGAACAAGAGGAAGCATAAAACTAAAGCTTAAGACAGATGCAGTAGGTAGGATAAAAGAGATAATAGTTACAGATTTTACATCAAAAGAATTATTTGTTCCTGCTGCTCTGCAAAAACTTATAAATCAGGCATTGGAAAAAACTAATGGAAGTGAGATTGATACTATAACAGGTGCAACTGATACCTCAGATACTTTTAGGGCAGCAATAAATGATGCAGTTAATTATAAAGAACCTGTTGAAGTAGATGTCTATGATAGAGTTTCTCTAAAGGATGAAGAAATTTTAAAATCTGTTAATCGCATAGAAGTAGAGGTTGATAGAGATAGTGTAAAAACTGGTTTTGGTTCTTATGTAATCAATGGTTTCACAGATGCAGATTATAATAAAAATGGAAATCTGATAACACATGAATATTTGTGTGGGGTAATAATTGAACAAAATGGTAGAATTTCTCAAGTTAAATTAGATCATATATCAAGTAATATTAATTTTAACAGACTTGGGAAAGTTCCCACTGGAAATGTGAGAGTATATAGATTTTCATCAGATAAAAATGAACCAGGTTTTAATGGAATATGCAGTGATGGAAGTTTGGTTAACATTATAGAATTTGAAGAAGCAGTTTTGAGACTCAAGTTTTTAGATGAAGTAAAAAAGGCATATGAAAATAAAAAAGCATATATTCCATTTATCAGAGCATTGGATCTTGCTTGTAGCAATTCAAAATATATAGGGGCGAGTAAATTTGATACTTTGGGCATTGCTTCTATAAAAGAATTGGATAAAAAAGATATAGTAGATGCAAATGAAAATAATAATGAAAATGGAAAAGTTACATTTAAATCTAATTATGTAGCAGTGACAGTTGATAATTTATTAAATATTTCAAGTTGTATGCTTGATAAATCAGAAAACATTGTGACATTAACAAATGATGGTAAAATATTGGGAAGTAGAGATTCGCAAATTTATACATTAAATGATTTGTCAAACCCTGATAAGTATTCAAAAATTGAGAGAGCAAAAGTCACTCAAAAAGAGACATTAAATAAATTGTCAAATCTATTTACAGGATATGGAATACAGAATTTAATCAATACATTATCAAGAGAGACTGATGATAAAGGATTTCCAAAAGAAGATGGACTCTTATCTGAGTATGCAGAGAATAATTTTGTCCCACTCATAGAAATATTATATAAGGCATACCTTGATGCGAGAAAGCTGTAGGTCGTAAGGGAAAGCAAAAACCGTAGGACCCGTAGGGGCGAAGCATCGCGAGCCCGTTTGCAAGAAAGTAGAGTTAGTCGTAGGGGCCGTAGGGGCGAACCACTGGGAGCCCTAAGCGAGCCCGTAGCAAGAAAGCAGTGTTAGCCGTAGGGGCGAAGTACCCCGTGCCCGTATACAAAATAGTAGAGTTAGTCGTATGTGTGAAGCAAAAACAAGGTAGGGGCGAAGCATCGCGAGCCCGCAGCAAGAAGGAGAGTGAGCCGTAGGGGCGAA
>CAMIYN010000097.1 GCA_946403075.1 uncultured Lachnospiraceae bacterium
ATCATTTATTGTCTTTTCTTTTAATTCACTTGACATTTTACCATGCAAAATTCCTATCCTAATATTTCTATTAATTTTTTTAAAAAACTCTTTTAATTTTTTTTCATAATCCACGACATTTTGAAAATTTGCAAAATTACCACATTCATCGCTACTTTCAATACTTGGACATACTACATAGGCTTGATGTCCCATTTTTATTTCGCCATCAATAAATTTATATACTTTTTCTCTATCACTATCCTTAACTATTTTATTTTTAATCTCAAGCCTATTAATTGGTTTGTCTTTTATAATTAATATCTCCATATCAGCATAAAGTAGCATTGCAAGAGTTCTTGGTATTGGGGTTGCAGACATCACTAACACATTTAATATATCACTTTTTGATTCAAGTTCACTTCTCTGCATAACACCAAATCTATGCTGCTCATCTGTCACTATAAAATTTAAATTTTTAAATATAACATCTTTACTAAATAAAGCATGTGTCCCAATAATTATATTAATTTTGCCATCTCTTAAATCTTTTAATATTTCCCTTCGCATCTTTACTTTAAGACTACCAGATAAAAATGCTATGTTTATATCTAAATTATTATCATTAATTATTTTTTTTAATTTTTCAAAATGCTGATTTGCAAGTATCTCTGTTGGTGCCATTATTGCTACTTGATATCCACAACTTACTACATATATAGATATCAAAAAAGAAACAATAGTTTTTCCACTTCCAACATCTCCTTGGAGTAATGAATTTATAATTTTTCCATCCTGCATATTTTTAATAACTTTAAAAACTACATCATTTTGACCTTTGGTAAGTTCAAATGGCAAATTTTCAATAATTTTTTTTATTAAATCTATATTCCCATTTTGTAAATTGCCACTCTTTTTCTTTTTTTCTTCATTTTTAAACTTTGTTAGAGCTAGTGAAAAAATAAATAGTTCATCATATACAAGTCTTTTTCTTGCCACCATACAATCATTTAAATCTTTTGGAAAATGCATATGCTCTATAGCAAAATCCAACTCTGCTAACTCTCTTTTATTTCTAATTTCACTTGGTATATAATCAAATATAAAATCTTTCTTTTCTAAAATTACATATTTTAAGATTTTTTTTATAGTTTCATTTGATATGCCTTTGGTTAATTTATAAATTGGGGATAAAGTATTTTTAATTTCATTATATTTGTCTTCTTCATATATTCTTGGTTGATTTAATGTTAAGCCATTATTTGATACTATAACTTTTCCTCTTATGATTAGAATCTTTCCTACGATCAAGATATTTGAAATAAATGGTATATTAAACCAATTTACTCTTATCTTTCTTTCTCCATCTGTGACTAATACATAAGTTATATTCAAATTTCTTTTTCTAAAAATATTTGGTTTTGAGATTATCTTAACTCTTATGGTTTCAATTTCACCAACCTTTAAGTCTATTATTCTCTTTGGTTCTCTAAATTCTTCATAATCTCTTGGAAAAAAGTATAATAAATCGCTTGGTATATATATACCAAGCTTATTTAAATATTTTTCAATCTTTTCCCCTACACCTTTTATATCTCGCAAAGTTTCCATTTTAATTATTCAACTGAAATATAGTAATAATAAATTGGTTGCCCTCCGCTATATACTTCCACATCAACATTTTCATATGTTTTACTAAACCTTTTTGCTAATTCATATGCCTTTTTCTCTTCCACATCTTTTCCATAATATATAGTTATAATAGAATCTTCTTCTGATTTAATTTTCTCATAGGAATCAATAACACTATCAAAAATATTTTGATTTGTCGCAAGTAACTTACCATCTCCAAGTGTTATAAAATCATTTTTATTTATATCTATTCCATCAATTGTTGTATCTCTCACAGCATATGTTGTTTCAAGGGTCTTTACATTTTTTATTGTTTCTAAAAAATCATCATATATCTCATCAGCATTTTCTTTTTCATTGTAATAAATCATAGCATTAATGCCCTGCAAAATATTTTTTGTTTCAACTATATATATTTTCTTATCTTTAACAATATTTTTTGCTTGTTTTGCAGCCATTATGACATTACCATTATTTGGAAATATAAAAATATTTTTTGCATTTACCTTATCAACTGCTTTTAAAAAATCATCCGTTGATGGATTCATTGTCTGTCCACCCTCGATTATGTAATCTACACCCAAATCAGTAAAGAGTTGTGACAATCCATCTCCAATAGAAACAGTTATGAAACCAATATTTTTTAACTCTTTATTTTTAGATCTTTCAAGTTCTTTTGCCTTCTTTTCAGCATCTTTAATTACTTTTTCGTGATGCTCAAGTT
Source organism: uncultured Lachnospiraceae bacterium (assembly GCA_946403075.1). GTDB lineage: Bacteria > Bacillota > Clostridia > Lachnospirales > Lachnospiraceae > UBA3633. The sequence goes on from CAMIYN010000097.1 coordinate 2,336, forward strand.
TTAAATTATCAACCTTCATACTTGACAAATATCCATATTCAAGACCTTTTTCAAATGCCTTTCCTGGATGGTTTGTATGAACATGGATTTTTATTAATTCATCATCAACTACAACAACAAGAGAATCGCCAATTTCTTCAAAAAATTCTATAAGTTTACTTTCAGTATCTTTTGGAAAACCTTTATTATTGTTTATAATAAATTCTGTACAATATCCAAATTTTATATCTGTATCATTTTCTATATCAACATTAATATTTAAAAAGGGTTTACTATCTGACTCTATAAATTCA
>CAMIYN010000098.1 GCA_946403075.1 uncultured Lachnospiraceae bacterium
TTTAAATCTCCATAATTTTTACTATCTCTTTTTGTAGTGGTATAAGTTCTTGTTATGGGAACTGTCTCTACTCTCGTCTCCCATACATACTTTACAACTGGCTCTATTACATAAGTTATATATTCCTTCCACTTCCAAGTAAATAATGCTTTAAATAAACCAAAGAAACTCTTTACTTTCTTCCACACTACTTTTCTCACCAACTTGTATGTTGTTTTTGCTACCTTTACTGATTTAGTTCTTTTCTCATATGTTACTTCTGTATATGTGTATTTATAATTTCTATTTCCCTTTGCTGTAAACATATCACTTTTATCTTCTTGTGCTTTATTTAGAGAATCTATTATTATATTTTTTATTCCACTTGTTCCATTCTTTGTATACCATATGTATATATTATCTCCACCAGTTTTACTATTTACATCATACTCAACTTTAGTCCATCCACTTATATTATACCCACTACAACCCTGCTCATTATATGTGAGTTTTATATCTTTAATTGCCTGATTTATATCTGCTGTTCTCTTATACCATAAATATATAGTCTCGCCTTTTTTTGTATTGTTATTTAGATTTGAATTTATCATGGTATAGCCTTCATACTGATGATTTGTATTACCTACTTTTATGTCCGCTATATACTCCTTTGGAGCAATGCGATAATCTAACTCATATTCCCCTATTTTGTTTTTTTCTTTTATCATCTCATAATTATCTTTTACAGTATATACTTTTGGAGGATTTTTAAATCTGCCACCATTTATATTTATGCTACCACCATATATACTCTCATAATTACCTGTCGTGTAATAATTTCCACTCTCTATATTTATTTTAGTATTTTTATTTCCACAAATTGCATATGAATTATTAGAGACTATTGTTCCATTACTTATAGTTAAATTACCATTAAGAACTTCTACAACAGTCTTTCCCGCATCTCCCATCAATATATGTCCATTTAAATCTATCTCTACTTCTCTATTTGTATCTATCTCTAATCTACTCTTTAAATCATTATATAAATAATACTTTCCATCTGTAATTTTAATTATATCATTACTATTTCCTATTATTGGTTTCATCTCATTACTATTCATTACTGCTATTTTATAACTTCCTACTTTACTATCTTCAAAACTACACCTTATATATATCTCTTCATCCTTTTCCATTTCTCTATTTATAATTGCATTGCCATTATATAAACTATCTCTATCTTCTATATAACTACTATCATCAATTTTTTTGCCATTTGCTCTATATATCTCTATTCTTGGGTCTACTTCTTTATTATCAAATGTGACAAAACTATACTTTCCTTTTTGTTTTGCTTTATATTTGTATATATATCCACCATTTCCCCTTGATATATTTACATCATAAAATTTGTCCTTTTCTATACTTTTAGCCTCACTTATTACCAAATCTACATCTTCATCCATATAAATTGTATTTATTTCATTTCCATATTTATCTACAAATTTTTCAAAATTCTCTGTTACTATCTCTGATGATGTTGGTATCATTTTATTGAGATCTAGTTTAATGTATGGTGCAAAGTCTTCAAATGTCAATTCATTATCTAAAAATATTTCATAGAGAAAATTATTTAATATTTTTTCAAAATTCTCTTCACCTTTTGATACCTTTTCTATATCAAAACCTATCTCTTCCCACAACTTTTTCATTTTTTCTTTATCAGATTCTTTTATGGATTTTACTTTCAATACTTTATTGCCATTTTCATCCACATCTTCATAATACTCTATATCAGGCTTACTATTCTCTTCTTCTAAAAACCTTCTTAACTCTACATCTTCAATTTTTTGAGTTTCTATTATATATTCCTCACTATAATCATTATTAGTATCACTATTTTGATTATCAATGCCACTTGTATCTTTTCCTATATTCTCTTCATATAAATTCCTTAAATATATCTTTATATAAGAATTATCTGTGGAACTTGTATTATTTAGGTTTTTAATTAATGCCCTAAGATATGCATCAATTTGCTTTTGATATCCATATTGCTCTCTATCTACTACATATGCTTTTAGTATTCCCAATGATTGCATAGCAAGCTTGGTTTGCATAGTATTCCTATCTGTCCACAAATTACATAGTTTGTTTATTGCTGTATTATTTATATTATATCTTATTAATGTTATCTCATAATTAGCACCAAGGGCTATAGGTTCTGTTAAGTCGACTATCTTGGTAATATTATGTTCACATGTCACTTTTCCTCCTATCAATATGCCCCTCTCATTTTCATATTTTAATCCCATTTCATCCAATATTTCCCCAAGTACAGCAACTTCCATTTCCTTTGAAACTATAATTTCATCTAAATTCATTCCATTTTTTTTATATCTCTCTTTTGTTTCGCAACAACATAGAAGTTTTTTTAAAATTGTAAGAACACATGAGCCACTCTTAATATCATCATTTTCCTTAACCATTCCAAATTTGTTTTTTCCATCAATTACTTTAATTCCTGTTTTATTTTTTTGCTTTAATTCTTCTTC
>CAMIYN010000099.1 GCA_946403075.1 uncultured Lachnospiraceae bacterium
GATGGCTCTGCCTTTGTTACAAAAGCAGAATTCGCGGCTGATTTAAATAACTTATCTAACAGAATGTCTTCCCTTGAAAACTCCTTGGATGCAAAAATTGATAGTTTAGTATCATCTTACCTCAGTAGAAATGGTATATGGAATGGGGAAAAGCAAGTCAATATAGCAGAGAATATTCCAATTGGTGATGAAATTAATTTTATAGCAGAATTTAATAATCGTTCATATATACTAAATAAAAACAATAAATTAGCAAAATTTTCTAAATCTGGTCTTGTATTTTTGACTTTAAATAATAGAAGAAGAATTATTGGATCTGTCGAAGTAGAAAATAATGTAACTTCATATTCATCTGGATTGGGTGAAATCATGTTATTTTTAACCAAAGATGAGATTGATAGAGAAGAAAATACTTTTGTAGTATCAGCTACTCTAATGGATACGCTCTTACCTAAAACTTATGTGACACTCTCTCTTTTCACTTTACAAGAAAGAGTTAAAAAAGAAAATATCTTAAATGTAGGAGTGGCGAGACCTGCTGGCAGAGTTGTATTAAATTTTTTTGCCGAAAAGGGTGAAACAGTATATTCAAATATTATTTTTGTGGGAGCGGTTTATGGACAGAGGTTAAATGGTAAGACTCTTGCTTGGAGTACAACTAATTCTGATAAATCTTTTTTGTATGATATGATTGTTTATTAAAAAATAATCATTAAATTTATTAATATTATAAAAACATAAAAAAATATCCATCTGGATATTTTTTTACATCAAAAGATAAGTGTTTAGTTTTAAAAACTGAACTTTTTTATAAAATTGGGTCAACTAATTTAGCAGACTGTAAAGTGACTTATATAAGAAATGGGAATATTCCTGCTTTTTTTATTGAAGATTGTATAGTTTATTAAAATAAAAGTTAATTTTGTTTTATAGAAAAACTTATCTAATTTTTTTACAAAGTTAAAAGAATTATGCATTTAAATATTTATGCTAATCTCTAATATTATATAATTTTTAAATTTCATTTTAAAAACCATTAAATGATGCAGGTTGTAAAGTAAAAATAGACATTTGATTGATTTTTAAAACTTTATTATATCATTAATATAAAATCATAAAAATATTAGGATTTGTTGCTTTTGGCATAAAAAAATTTTAAATTTGATTTACAGTTATGATATAGTGTTTGGATATGTAATATAAACAAAAAATCATTATACTGATGAAAAAGACTAACATAGATTTAGTCTTTTTTTAATTTGATAGTAATTAAGGGAAATATAAAAAATTAAATTTTCTTAAAATGAAATTTTAAAAAAATATAAATAATGTATACTTTTATTGATTGAGTTTAAAGTAAATATTGACATTATTTATACTTTTTGATAAAATGTTCATATTAAGCAATTTTAACAATGAATTTGAACATTATATTTTTTGTAATTTTTAATAATATATAGTTGTTAAAATTTCGTTTTTAAAGTAAAAAATGTAGATTTTATTGGAAACCTGAGTAAAAAGCAAGATTTTTTAGAATTTTTTATAGGAATTATCATAAATATGGATTTAATTGAGATACATAAAATTTTTTTTGAAATGCTAAATGAATTAAATATAATTTGCAAAGAAAACAATATAAAGTTTCATCTTGATGGTGGGACTTTACTTGGTGCAGTGAGAGAACAAAATTTTATTGCTTGGGATGATGATGTTGATATATCAATGCTTAGAGAAGATTATGAAAAATTAAAAAAGATTGCAAATGATAAATTTAAAAATAAAGGGATGTTATTTGTAGAACCATATGAAAACACAAAAAACTTTTATGATTTTACAAGTAGAATATTTTGGATAAAAGAAATTTATAGGGATGATAAAATATATATAGAAAATTATGATGGGTTATATAGATATGTGTGGATTGATATTTTTATATACGATAATATTGATATTAGAAAAAAACGATTTCATTTTTTAAAACATAAAATTATTTATGGTTTTGCAATGGGGCATAGACTTTTTGATAATTTTTTTAAAGAGGGGAATTTTTTTGAAAATATTTTTGCAATAATTTTGAGTCGCATAGGGAAATTTATTCCATTAAAAACAATATATAAATGGCATAATGATTTATGTAGAGAGTTTAAAAATATTGATACAAAATATATTTATTGTGGCAATGGGCCAATATCAATGATTGATTATGTAGATTTAAAAGAATTAAAAGAAGATATAATAGAGAGCGATTTTAAAAATATTAAATTACCAATTATTAGAGAATATGATTCTTATTTAAAGTTATTATATGGGGACTATATGAAAATTCCAGAAAACAATCAAAAAAAACCAAAACATAAAAACAATATTTTTTAATAGTAGTTTTTTTTTATTGTGTAGGGGAGAGTCTTATGAACCGTATGGTTGAAGTTTTGTGAATTGTAGGGGCGAAGCTTTGCAAATTGTAGGGGCGAAGTACCTGTACAGTATGGTAACATAGTATACAATTAGTCTAAGCA